>NZ_OW370567.1:600000-900000 GCF_936270435.1 Wolbachia endosymbiont of Oedothorax gibbosus | reverse complement strand
GCAGCCAATCAAAGAAGAGGCGATAACCACCAAAAGTAAAATTGGAAGAGGTATGAATGTTGAGTATAATTACTATGCAACGCTTGCAATTGCGATCTGCAAGGGGAAAGTAGAAAAATTAAATAGAATCTGGGCGGATACAACATCACTTAGCTTTGATGAAATAGATTATACTTTTTACCGCGGTACAGAAGATCAAAATCCTGATCCATTCATATCGTCTATTGAAGGAGAAAAAAACGTGCCAGCTTATAGGGGAGTATCTTACATAGTCATCAAAAACTTTCCTTTAGCAGACTATAATAATCGTGTTCCGGTATTTACATTTGAAGTGCAAACTGCATTAAAGCCCGTTGGGTTTTCAATAGCGGAAAATATTCGGAATATCAATATAATACCAGGCTCAGGAGAGTTTGTATATGATACAAAAATACAGAAGAAAATCGCGCAAGAGAAAATAAGCAGCAACCAATATATCCCATATGGGCTGGCACAAAGGGTAAATCATAACAACCACACTAAAAAGAGCGATGCAGTGCTTTCTTTGGATCAATTAAAAGAAGATTTGCCAAATGTTGAGTGGGTATCGGTAGTAGTCAATTGGTTTGTGAATGATCTGAACATTAAAGATTGTAAAATATACCCTGCAGTTGAGTTTCAAGATGATTCCGCAATATTACCTGATGATTGGCAAGTAGGGGGTGTAACCAGAGATAATGCTCAACTAATTTCAAAAGATGCGAGTGGAAACCCAAGATATGGTGGCACAGTTAGTGATGCAGCGCTAATAAGATATATAGAAGAGCTGCATAGCAGAGGTTATAAGGTGATGCTCTATCCAATGCCCTTACTTGATACAAAGAACAAAGAGTGGCGAGGAAGATTGAGTGGGGCTCCTGAAGATATAAGTGATTTTTTTAAGAATCAGTACAACAAATTTATAGAGCATTATGCAAGCATTGCCAAACAAACTAAAGTGGAAGGGTTTATCATCGGTTCTGAACTTGTGCGGCTTACCAAAATTAGAGATGAACAAGGTAATTACCCTGCCGTTATAGAGCTAGTTAAGCTTGCAAAGCGAATAAAACTTCAGCTTGGAAAAGAAGTAACAGTTACCTACGCCGCAGATTGGAGCGAATATCATTCATATGATGGTTGGTATAATATGGATGAACTGTGGTCTTCGGAGTACATCGACGTTGTTGGCATAGATGCTTATTTTCCACTGACTGATGGTCCAGAGCCTCCTTTTGGTTATTCCGCGGAAGATGTAATGGGTGGTTGGAGCAGTGGAGTGGGGTATGATTATTTCTATGATTACTCAAAGAGTGAGCCTGAAAAAGCAAAGTATAACGACAGCAGGTATGCGTGGAAAAACATAGCAAAATGGTGGAGTGAAACTCACATAAACCCCGGTGGTAGTAAAACAAAATGGCAACCAAAAATGAAAAAATATGGTTTACTGAATATGGATTTCCCAGTATGAACGGCTGCACTAATGAGCCAAATGTGTTTGTTGACAAAGGCAGCATAGAGAGCAAATATCCACGATATTCAAACGGAGAGGTGAGCTTTCTTTCACAAAAAATTGCAATTGAAGGAACGCTAAAGAAGTGGCAAAGCTCAGAAATGGTAGAAAAAATGTTTCTCTGGGCATGGGATGCAAGGCCATTTCCTTACTTTCCCAATTTGTGTGATATGTGGACTGACTGCCATAACTGGCAGACAGGCCATTGGATTCAGGGAAAGCTTTCACAGCTTAATATTTCCGATGTTTTATCGGATCTGTTACAAAAAACAGGTTTAAAAAGTGACCAGTTCGATACGAGTGATGTTAAAGGATTATTGTCTGGATATGTGATAAACGACCAGCAACCCGTACGTTCTATTATTAAAATGCTGCAAAGTTGCTATTTTTTTGATGTGGTTGAACAGGGCTCTAAACTGAAATTTGTCCAAAAGAGCAGGGGAGTTACGACTGGAATATCAATTGATGAAATGGTTTTCAGTAACAATTCAAAACTTGTTAATATTAGTCAACTGGATTTAAACAATAAAGTTAACATCGTTTACTTTAACCGCAATTTTGGCTATCCAATTGATGTTAAATATGCTGAGTTGCCAAAGCAAGGCACTGCTATAACAGTTGAAATACCGCTCATTATGGAGGAGGGAGAGGCGCAAAATATAGCTGAGGTTTTACTTTATTCTTCGTGGCAAGAGAGAAATATATACAATTTCAAGCTACCGATAAAATATGCATGGCTTGCGCCAAGTGATGTAATGAAGATTTTAGACGGTGAGAAAAAGCATACGGTGAGAATTATAAAAACGAAATTTGAAAGCATGGCCATTCAAGTAATTGGCATTGGTTATGATCACTCTATATATAAGCTTTCTTTTCCTTCAACAAGGTCACTTATGCTGAAGGAATACCCTCCTTCTCACATCAGCAAAACCATCGTAGAAATGATAGATTTACCGCATGTTAAAGGTAATATCGCAAGCTTTACTTTAATTGGTGAGGAAAGGAATTGGAAGGGAGCAACGCTCTTTATTTCGTACAACGATAAGGATTATAAGCCTATCGCAAGCACAAATAAACAGTCTACTTACGGATATGTAATGGAATCTACCGATGAGGGGCTTGTAATAGTATTACGTTTTGGTAAGCTGTCAACAATTGCAAATTTAGCATTAGTTGGCAAAGAGGTAATAAAGTTCGAAAGTGCAAAGCTTATAGGTAAGAATAAATATCAGCTTAGCAACCTAATCAGAGGACAAGAAGGCACTAAAGAATATGATCATGCCACAGGTGAAAAATTTGTTCTACTTGATGATTCAATAATATCTTTCGAAGTGCAACCAGGGAAAAAATTTTACCTGAAAGCAGTTACTTATGGTGATTCATTGGATAACACGGAAATGAAAGGCCTTGGTAATTAAAGTTTAATACAATATGTATAGGATTGAATTTTAATGGCAAAGGTATGATATGTCAAAGAAAATAGTTGATGCATTGAAAGCTAAAGTGAGGGAGAGTAAATGTAATAATTTAAGATCTACAGAAGAAACGCTCAATAGCGGGTATGAGTTTGTTTATGAATTTGCTCATAATTTTATTATTAATGGAAAGGTAATAGCTAATGACTTCATTAGCAACATATGTTCAAAACATAAAAATCTGATTCAACAAGATAAAAACGGCAAAAAGGATTATCGTCTATTTGCTAAAGCAGTTTTTACAGAAATGTTTGAGTATGCTAGTGCAAAGGTTCCCAATGACTCTGTTATAGAAAAATTGATAACTGATTATAGTACGTTCAACAATAGGAGTACGTATATAACGCTTGTCCTTTCTCATGATCAAGCACTTCATCCGTTTGAATTGCACATAGGTAATATCTACTCTTCCCTCAAACCAAAAAGAATTTGTATGAATTGTGATGATCCCAATTGTCTAAAGTTCAATTTTAGTATGAATGAGAGTGTATATAGTGGCCAAGATTTAATATGCGATCTGCACAATTCGGTAGAGTTTAAGCTGAAATATAAGGATGGAAATGTAACATATGAAGATGGTAAAGTATCTCTTGTTATTCCTAGAGAGTTGAAAGACTACAAAGTAAATGATAAGAATCTGTTTGATATTATTGTTGAATATTTTCAAAAAATTTGTGAAAAATTAGGTTTTAAATTTGAGACTAAAATAGAACATAGCCTTGGTAAACCACTAAAGGTAGTAAGTGAGGCAAATGCATCTTCTATTGAAAACTTAAAGCTTAAAGTGAATAATCCAGGATAAAATATTGAAATTCGCGCTTTTTATGATTTTAGCTTAAGATTCCAGTGTCAAAGCACATAACTGTACGAACATTGTGATTTGAATCCACTAGGAGGGTGTCATCTAAGTAGCTCCTTTCTCGTCATCCAAGTAGCCTCCTTCTCCTGTCATCCCAGTAGCCTCCTTCTCCTGTCATCCCAGTGCCCAGACACTGGGATCCAGAAAATTTAACTTTAAATAAGTGGCTGCATGCATAATAAAGACTAGATCCAAGTAGTCATGGCACTTGGATGACACCCTACTGGATAGAACCTTCACAGGCTTTTTCTCGAATAGCTACTCTTAATTTCAGTAGTTAAATTAATATACTAATGAAAAAAATATATTATAATCAAGTATATTTAATCCAGTAAATCATTAAGTGAAAACAGCTCTTTCGCAAAATATCATCTCTCTTATTATGATATTGTCTGTAGCAATTGTCGATATGGCAACTGACCTATACTCAGTTGCACTACCAAGCATTGCCAATTATTTTAAAGTAGAAGGCAGTGTAGTGCAGCTTACAATTAGCTTGAATCTAGTTGGATTTGCAGTATCTGGATTAATTTATGGGCCATTATCGGACCATTATGGTAGGCGTCCAATGATGCTGATTGGTATGACAATTTTTACTTTGGCAAGTGTCATGTGTTATATAGCCGACAGTATTATGCTCTTGATACTAATTCGCTTCATACAAGGAGCAGGGGCTGGTGTTGCAGGGGTTGTTGGGTATGCAGCAATAAGGGATATGTACTCGGGTAGTGAATACTCGAGAGTAATTTCAAAATTAAATATGGTTGTGGCACTCTCACCTGGAATAGCTCCAGTGGTGGGCAGTTATATAATTTCACATGGTTATCATTGGAAATTTTTGTTTTTTATTATTTCACTCGCAGCAATTGCTATACTTATTTTTATCTACTTTAAGTTACAAGAAACACTCACTGTAAATAAAAATGAAACCAGTATAACTAACATAACTACTAATATCTTCAAGCAATATATATCAATATTTAGAAATTATCGTTTCCTTGGGTTTTCAGCCATTCATGGATTAACTTTCATGTGGCTTTGGGCATACATTGCTAACTACCCGTTCATATTTGAATCGATGGGCATTGAAGTACAGTATTTTGGCTACCTCATATCGATCATAGTCATATTTTACATAATTGGAACTTTAATTAATAGAAGGTATGTACCAAAAGTAGGGGTTAGCAAAATGCTAATAATAGGTTTGGTGTTACCGATAATATCCGATAGTTTATTGGTATATTTTTATTTCGCGGACAAGTTAAATATATTAATTCTTCAAACTGTTTGGATTCCAGCCAATATCGGACTTGCATTAATAATAAGCAATAACGTAACTTCTGCTTTAGAAACGATCAAAGGTATAGGGCTTGGTAGTGCAGTCCTCTCATTCTGCAATATGATGTTTGGGGCTATTGGAATATATATAGTAGGAAAATTTTTTCGCTATGGTATTTTACCAAATTTACTATTAACAATAGCATGCTCTACAATTGCGATTCTTATGTACAGCCTGCTCAAATGTACTGAAAAACACGAAGAATAACCATGTAACCCAGAGCTCATAGATTATTAACGCCTTTATCATAATAATACAGTTTTACAGAGAGGTGTGGGATGAGTGATTCAATAGGTAATAATAGACCTAAAACTGTTGTTAAAGTAAGTGGTGACGAGGACAGAGTACAGAATTATAATAAAGGAAATTCCCTCAATAGTGAACATGATTACTCGGACAATCTAAAGGAAATTAAAATATGGTTTGGTGAGTCCTCACTCATAGTGAACAGAGCTTCATTAGATCAAAATATTCATAGTGTTAGAACAATCTTTTCAGAATGCATCAACGATAATGTCGATAAGATATCAGTCACAGTTTTAGATAAAGATCACTTGAAACAAAATAGAAATGACTTTGAAAATCCGAACAGTATTCATGTGAATTTTGATTCTGGAAATCAAGTATTAGTTTACTCGTGGCCTAATTACCATCAGTTCGATGAAAATAAATGGAATAATTTTTTATTACAGCTGGAAGAGAAACACGATCTAGGATTTATTGGAACTGGTGTGCTCCAATTCAAATACAAAGGTTTTAATTATCGTGTATATCCTCCATTTGTTAGCCTTGATCATGGGAAAGCTTTTGATTACTATAAACCTGAAGTTTTTAGCTTCTCACCAACAGAAATAAGTCAAATTATAGAAGATATCAAAGAATCTCATCAATCAATAGAAAAGAAAATTATTGATCATTACCAATTATTAAAAAAAGATTTTGTTAAAAACGGTGAAGGTTACATACATATAAAGGCTGGTATTGATGAAAACAATGTAAAGAATTTTACTAATGTATTCTACACCAACAGATCTGACGATATTCATAACAACCCAATAGAAGAGGCATTTGTTAAGGAAGAAGAACATTACAAAGCAGGGGGTATGTTACATAACGCTGTTTACATGAACAATGAATCTATTTTAAAAAAGCTCTTAGAAATTCCATCTTATGATGTTAATGCAGTAAACAAAAATGATAGGACTCCTTTACATTTAGCCGCCAAATATGGCAGAGAAGGCATGGTAGAAATGCTATTAAATGAAGAGGCGAAGGTTGATGTAGTAGATAATCGTGGTAGGACTCCTTTACATTTGGCTGCTCAATATAACGAAAAAAAAGAGATAGTAGAAATGCTATTAAATAAAGGAGCAAAGGTTGATATAGCAGATAGCCGCGGCAGGACTCCTTTACATTTGGCTGCTGTAAATGGCCATAAAGATGTGGTAGAAGCTCTATTAAAAGCAAATGGAATCAACGTTAATGCAGTAGATGAAGATGGAAAGACTCCTTTCGATTTGGCCACTGATGACAAAATAAAAACTCTATTGCAACCCACAGAAAAATCTGATCCAGTGGATGAATCATTTAAGGATAGTGAAGGGGTTCAAGAAGAAGATGCAGAACCTGCACAAACAGAAGAACAGCCGAGCTCTTTTTTTGGTAGTTTGTTTAGTATACTTATGAAGCCTTTTTCATTAATTGCATCATTTTTTGGTGGTTTTTTTTCATGGTTGTTTGGGTCTGATGAGCCAACACAATCATCATCTGAATCTGACCCATTAGTTGAATCAGACTCACCGCCTAGTTCATCTGATGATTTATTTCTATTTGAATAGTGCCACGCGCTACCACTTCCGTGAATATTGCTCTTATAGCACTTCTCATAATAATCCGAACAGATCATAGAAAGGCAGAATCAACAGCATGACGAAAAGACTTGAATAGAGGAATGTTTTTCCTGACTCTGTTTTTTATAGCAAACCAATGATGTTCAATTTTGTTAAAATCTGGAGAATACGGTGGCAGATACAAAATTTCTGCACCAATCCCTTTAGCAAGCTTAATGATCTTATCAGACTTATGAAAAGTAGCATTGTCAAGAATGACAGTTTGTCCAGGTTCCAAGGTCGGTATCAAAAATTGCTCAAACCATCCATTAAAAATATCCATATTACAGTGGCCTTCAAAGGTTAATGGAGCAACTATTTTTCTTTCACTTAAAGCTGCAATCATACTGATTCGTTGAGTTTTCTTCCCAGATTTTAGGGCATAAAACCGCTGTCCCTTCTGACAATATCCATAGGGGTAGTCTTCAGTGTTGTCAATGCCAGACTCATCTATATACACTAAGTTTTTAGGTTCTTTTGTTGCTATAATTTTCAAGAATTTAGCACGTTTTTCTTCGCTTCTTTCCTTGTACCCATAGGTCTTTTTTTGCGTGTAAATCCAATTTTTTTCAGGGCTCGGTGGATAGTTTGGATACTAACGTTGCTCCAAAGTTTAGCCATTTCCAATAGAGTCTTTCCTCCGTTTTCTCTGGCAAATTTAGCAAAGGCATCCCAGTCGGTAATTTTGTGATTGTAACCTCCATTTCCAAGTTTTTTTGATTGAAAGTCACCTGTTTCTTTTCTTCTTTGCTGCCACTCCCACAAAGTAGTTCGTCCAATTTTAAATCTTGCTGCCACTGTTTCTCTGCTTTCTCCCTCGTCTAGAGCTTCCATTGCTTTTTTCCTTAAGTCATAACTATATGCTGCTGGCATACCTACCTTCACTACTACAAATCCTTATTTTACCTTATTTGGACTATTATGAAAAGTACTATAATTTGTAACTGTATCTGTTTAGAGGAGTGGCTAATGTGCAAATATTGAAGCAAAGTGCGTGACACACAGCTGTACGAACATTGCAATATGGTACATAGTAAACAATGTCATTCCAGTCTGAAATCCAGCTTTTTCATAATCATCAAAATGTTGTATTTTAACATAAAACGGCTACTTTTATGCTTACCAACTTAATAAAATTCCTGGATCCCAGACTGGGATGACACCATTTGTTGTAAACTCACTTTTACTCTATGGTCTTGCCGCTATCCTGAACGGATACTTGTAACTAACCTAAGCTATAAATATTAAGAAATTTAGTAACCGTTCACGGAGATAAGAGGATTTACAAAGGTAGCAAAAAAGTATCTGTTCAGCAGAGTGGCAAAATAAGGTAGACGAGAAAAGACAACTATAGGAACAAATGGGTGTCATGCAAGTAGCTGACACTGGCATCCAGTTCTTTCGCGCAGTTCCATCAAAAACGTTGTAAAGCGCTTTCGTGTTTACCAACTTAGTGCCCAATCTGGATCCCAGACTGGGATGACAAGAAAGGGAGCACTGGAATTTTTGTTTCAATATTTGTACATGAGCCATGCATCTGAACAGATACGCAAAAAAAATGTAAAGATATAGCAAGAAGTCTTTTTAAGATCAATCACTTATCTTCAAGGCTTGAATGAAAGCATTCTGTGGAATATTTACGTTCCCTATAGAATGTAACCTTTTTTTACCCTTCTTTTGCTTTTCAAGTAGTTTCATTCTTCGTGTCACATCTCCACCATAGAGTTTAGCTGTTACATCTTTTCTGTATGGGTTAATCGTTTCTCTGGCAATAATTTTTCCGCCCACTGCCGCTTGAATCGCGATTTTATATTGCTGACGTGGTATTAGATCCTTCAAGCGTGCGCATATTTCACGCCCCCTTTTTTCTGCTCTGCTTTTGTGAGCGATACAAGCCAGTGCATCTACGGGTTCTCCATTAATTAAAAAGCTTAATTTATCTATTTGACTTTCCCGATAACTAGAGATTTCCCAATCCAAACTTGCATATCCCTTAGAAATTGATTTTAATCGATCATAAAAGTCAAAAACAACTTCAGACAGTGGCAACTTATATTTTAATAATGCTGTTGTTGTGTTGCCAATATATGACAAATCTTCCTGTTCTCCCCTCCTTTCTTCACATAGAGACAGAATATCACCTAAGTATTGATCAGGAACCATTATGGTTGCAGTAATCCATGGCTCTTCCACAATTTCAATTTTCGTTGGATCTGGCATATCACTTGGGTTATGAATATTCAAAACTTCACCACTTCGTGTTGTAACTCTATATATAACACTCGGTGCAGTTGCTGTTAAGTCTAAATCAAATTCTCTCTCGAGCCTTTCTTGAATAACTTCAAGATGCAACATTCCCAAAAAACCACAACGAAATCCATAGCCAAGCGCATTTGACGTTTCAGCCTCGAAGGTAAAACTTGCATCATTTAAATGTAACTTTTCTAGAGCTTCCCTTAGATATTTAAAATCATCCGTTTTATGAGGGAAAATGCTACAAAACACCACAGGATGCACTTCTTTAAATCCAGGAAGTGCCTTACTACAAGGTCTTTTTTCCTCAGTGATAGTGTCTCCTACCTTGCAGTCTGCTACTTCCTTCATTGAAGCAGTTATAAAACCAACTTCACCCGCTGAAAGCTCTCTTGTCATAACTTTTTTAGGGGTGAAAATACCGATATTTTCTATCTGATATGTAGCATTATTAGACATCATAACAATTCTCATGCCTTTTTTTAGCACTCCATTTTTAACTCGCACTAAAATCACTACTCCTAAGTAAGTGTCATACCAACTATCAACTAAAATTGCTTGCAATGGAGCATTTACATCACCTTGAGGAGCTGGAAGTTTTGCTACTATTGCTTCCAGTACATCCTTTATTCCAAGACCAGTCTTGGCTGATATTAAAACTGACTCACTTGCGTCAATACCAATTATTTCCTCAACCTGAAGTTTTACCTTTTCTGGATCTGCAGCAGGAAGATCAACTTTATTGAGCACAACTATTATTTCATGATTGTTATCAATAGCTTTATATACATTTGCAAGGGTCTGCGCTTCAACACCTTGGCTACTATCTACCACTAAAAGCGAACCTTCACATGCAGCTAGGCTTCGACTTACCTCATAAGAAAAGTCAACGTGACCTGGGGTGTCCATGAGATTTAGGCAATATTGATTGCCATCGTTTGCCGTATAATTGAGTTTTACCGTCTGTGCTTTAATTGTAATGCCACGTTCACGCTCTATATCCATTGAATCGAGTATTTGATTGGTCATTTCTCTTGCTTCAAGGCCGTTACATTCCTCTATTAAACGGTCAGCAAGCGTTGACTTACCGTGGTCTATATGCGCTATTATTGCAAAATTTCTTATGTTGTTCATTGATGGCTATTTTATTTAAGTAGAGCCATTTTACACTTTAAGTGTTGTCAGGGCAATTATTTATGTATATAGGAACTTCTTTCTTCTATAAGCATTAGCGTACAACTACTGATGCACCCTGACTAACTAATATGAGAGTTGCTGTCTGAAAGAAGCAAAAATGGTTGCTGAGAGGCGGTGTTTCTCATATTTTCCATAATATCTATTATGTAATTTTCGATACTAACCCTCAACCTTTTAAAAACCTTTTGGTCATACCAAACCAAATTTCTTTTTCACACCACCTTTTAAGCCACCGATGACAGCTTCGTTAGTTTTTGTCATAATGCGATCAAACACTCCCAATAACCTCTTTAATAGGTTTGGAGTTAGCGAAGAGATAAGATCAACAGATACGTTATTGTTTTTGTCATCACCACTTGCTTTATAGTCTATTGAAATGATTCCCCTACTTTTTCCGCCAGTAAGAAGTTTCCCAATTATAGGAATTTTTAACAAAGATTTATTAATTGAATATGCTGGTATTACCTGTCCTTCAACTTGGAATTTATAATTTCTAATGTCGAGCTTACCGCTAGTGCTAATGCCTAATTCCGCCCCTTCAAGCCAAGATTCTTCAATTTCGACAGAGCCATCTTTATATGAGAAAGGTACATTACATTTATAAAAGTATACACCTTCATCCTTTATAGCATTCACAATACCAGGAAGCGAAGACATCGATAATAAAGTAGTGAGTAGTGGAGCATCTTTGATATAGAAATTACTAATAGATAACATGCCATAATGTTCTTCATTTTCTCTCTGAGGAGATAGATAAAGAGAAAGTTTACCATTTTTGACTGATTTACTAATGCCTAAAGAACGCAAAAGCATACCTGAATTATCCGCATATATTTCGAGCCCTACTCCACTATATTCCGCTAGTATGTTGCTGCTATCTTCTAGAAACTGTCCTGTAAATTGACTTCCATTGCAATTACCTTTAGTACAGGTTACATTCAGCTTAGCATTTTTGATAACGATGCCTTCTTTCATAATTACATTGTCAACATTCATACTGACTTCTATGTTACTGCTTGATCCACTACTATTTCTGCTAAGTAAACCTAAAATATCACTCAAATTAATTTTCTCACCATAAATAGTTATGGCATTCTTCTCCTTACCTGATTCAATTTCTATACTAAAATCATTATCAGGCAATTTAAAACTACTAGAATTTAAATATAAATTTCCATTTTTTAATACTCCGCTGAGTTTTATATCTAAATCACTTCCTACAATGTCTAATTTATCTATTAACAATTCATCGGCACCTTTTAACTTTACAGAGAACAAAACTTTATTATGATCTTCAAAGTGATTTTTCCACCCAAAATAACTTGAACGTGATTCAAGCTCCGATAAATCTATATTACCATTAACATGCCCCGTCTTATCTTGATTTATCACCGATTCTATATTTGTATTGACATAGCCACTATCAAAATCAAGTATTTGAGCGGGTAAATCTCCGGTCAAATTCCAGGCAAAACTTTCATTCCTATTGCTACTTTTTAGGTCAAATAATAGCTGTGTGTTATTCACCATACCACTACCATTTAAATCTATAAAGTCACTGCCAAAACTAAGCTTAATGTCATATTTACCAAGACTTGCATTATAGACGGCCAAATTGTCAATTTCAGAATGAAAATTGGCCGAAAAATCTACTTTTTTGTCATCAACGTTTAGATTAAAAATGCGAAAATTAAATACGGATTTTGCCATTCCACTTACTTTATCCCTTTCAACCTTCACCACATCATCCAGCTTAAATCTTATAGGCTCATATAAACCATACGCATCACTTACAGCTTGGCCATTAATGGTTAGAACTGAATTTTCCTTATTGAGAGATTTCATTTCAATATCACCGCCATTAATAGTGAAATTCTGAAACTTAGCACTATTTACAGTAATTTTAAGATCGTTATTCTTGATGATCAAATCACTCTTTAGTTCCTTTACTTGCTCAAAATCTTCATCAAATTTTACGCTACCATTTTCTATATCAGCAACAATTACAATGTCTGACAGATCGTCATCAACCAAATTGTTAATTTTGCCATTGAAACTTACAATGGTATTTAAAACATCCCCATTAATATTATCACAATACCAGCTTTTAAATTTACTATTCACTACACCATCTGGTACATAAGTACATAAATCCTTTGCAGCAAACTTACTAATATTAATTCTAAGCAAAGCATGACTTGTACTAAAGTTCATTTTGCCTATCAAAGAAAGATACATACCATTTAATTTAAAGTGGAAGTTTTTTACACTAATAATTCCATCACTATATGTTAAATTTATATTTACATTAGTTAAGGCCAAATTTTTGTTCAAAGAATTTTCTACATTCAATACGTATATATTTCCATCTACAATTTCGTCCTTTTTATTAATTTTCACTGAGAAGCTTCCTTTGAATCCTATATTTTTGTCCAAATTGTAGCTTTTAACTAATGTAGAAAACTCGCTCAATAGTCCCAATTTTAGATTATAAAATGTCCCGTACACATTTAGCAAATTGTTGCGATTTTTTATCGTAATTGACAAATCATCCAAAAATCCCTTTCCATCTTTTGTATTTACATGAATATCTAAAACATTAAAATCTTCCCCCTTCCCTATATATAATTTATCAATAAAAAATTTATCTTCTGTGCCTTTATTAATAGCGATGTTAGTAAATTCAATTTTTGAACCCGCATTTAAGTCAAAAAAAAATTCCCTTACTGTTTTTACTGAGTTTTGCAGATTAAAATTTACTGCTTTAAAGTCAGCTTCTTTCTGATTGATATATACATGCACATTATCAGCTGAAACCTGAGAGAGATTTGTGCTAGCTTTAAATAAGGAACTTAACTTAAAATGTACAAAAAGCTCAGGAACTTTTATAGTAAAATTGGGGTTTACTATTGCCAAATCTGTAATGACTAAATACGCATCTTTCTGCCAAACAACTGAGGTATTCTCCATATTAACGCTTGAGCCAACAAATATTTTTGATATTTTATGTTTAACATAAAAATTAATATAATTAATATTGATTTCTAAAGGCTTTAAAAAAATAAAGAAGCACAATATGAACAATAAAGCTACGGAAAATAATATAGTAATTTTTTTAAGCATCGATTATTGCTTTTCTTGCTAAACTATCAGCCTCCTCATTATACTTATCGCCACTGTGTGCTTTAACCCACTTCCAATCAATTTCGTGTTGTAAAGCAACGTTGTCTAGCTCTTTCCACAATTCCATATTTTTTACTGATTTTTTATTACTTGTTTTCCAGCCATTCATTTTCCACTTATTTATCCATTCTGTTATGCCATACTTAATATAAAGACTATCCGTATATAAATTAATATTACAAGAAAATTTCAATACTTTCAGCCCATTGATCACCGCTGTTAACTCCATTTTATTGTTTGTGGTATTTTCTTCTCTACCATAAATGTCTTTTCTGTAATCTTGAAATAATATGATAGCTGCCCATCCTCCTGCTCCAGGATTACCAGAACACGCTCCATCCGTGTATATTATCACTTCCTTTTTGCTCATCTTTAACTGTAATGAATTAATAAAGTATATAGTTGCTTTTATGAAAGCACAATTTCTAAAGGTAGTTTAAGCTGCACCTTTAAATTTTATTATAGAAACAAAAAAAAGTGTGACAACGAGCATTACCAAAAGGAAAAGTAAAAAATAGTTTTTGTGCTTCTGCCGTTCTTTCATAATTAAAATAAATCAATAGAACAAAAAATAATACTAGCAAAAAGGAAGAATAGATAAGAAATTGAATAAGAAAACATTTGTTTCTGTGAAGTGTGGTTCTTGAATCTGAGAATTGATATAGCGTACCAAATAAAGATGCAACCTGCAAAAATTGCCATACTTAGGTAAAATAGAGTCTTCTTCAAGAATAGAGCTGGAAGCAAGCTAGTTAGCACCAGCAAAACACTATAAATTAATATATACCTTCTTGTTTTCTTTGGACCATAAACAATATTGAACATTGGAATCGATGCCTTTGCATAGTCTTCAGACTTATTTAAAGATAAGGCCCAAAAGTGTGGTGGAGTCCAGATAAAAATTACTAAAAATAAAATGAAACTTTCCCAACTTACAGAATTAGTCACAGCTGCCCAGCCAATCATTGGAGGGAAAGCACCTGCTGCACCACCGATAACGATATTCTGCGGAGTGCGTCTTTTGAGCCAGATCGTATATACGAAAACGTAAAACAATATGCTGATTGCAAGTAAAACAGCAGAAATATAGTTTACTGCTATTGCCATGATAAATACTGACAATATTCCAAGAGTTATACCAAATTCAAGCGCACTTTCTGCAAGAATTCTGCCTGAGGGTATAGGGCGGTTTTTTGTCCTTTCCATGAGCAGATCTATGTCTCTGTCATACCACATATTTATAGCACCTGCAGATCCTGAGCCAAGAGCAACACATACAAGAGATATTAGTGCTAGAAAAGGGTGCATACCACCTGGTGCAGTAACCATACCAGCAACTGCAGTAAATACCACAAGATACATTATCCTTGGCTTCAGCAAACGCCAAAAATCCAGTATTGTTGATTCAACATTTAGCAAAACACTTGTGTACATTCTATTTTATCACTGGTGGTTTTTCGAAAGTATGAAAAGGCGGTGGTGAAGATACCGTCCATTCCAAGGTGTTACCTTCCCAAGGATTATCTCCAGCTTTCTTGCCCCATTTGAAGAGATGTATAACTATAAACACAAAAAACATAACTGAAATAAAGGACATATATGAGCCAATTGAGGATATATAATTCCAAGGGATAAACGCATCAGGATAATCAGGTATACGCCTTGGCATACCAGCTAATCCTAAGAAATGTTGAGGTAAAAAAGTGATATTGGTGCTAATAAAAGTAAGCCAAAAGTGGATTTGACCTAAGCGCTCATTATATTGTTTACCCGACATTTTACCAATCCAATAATAAAAGCCAGCAAAAGCTCCAAATAATGCAGCAAGTGACATGACATAATGGAAGTGAGCAACAACATAATAGGTGTCGTGCAAGAGCTTATCTATTCCACCATGAGAAAGAATTATTCCCGTTATGCCACCGCCAACAAACATAAAAATAAAACCTAGTGCAAATAGCATAGGGGTCTTAAACTCAATTGCTCCACCCCACATAGTTGCAATCCAGCTAAAGACTTTTACACCAGTTATAACACCGATAAAAATTGTGGTAGTGCTAAAAAATGCAGCAGCGTCAGCACTAAGCCCAACAGTGAACATATGATGAGCCCAAACCATAAAGCCAAATACTGCTATACCTATCATTGCATAAACCATCCCTATGTAACCAAATACAGGTCTGTGAGAAAAAGTTGATACAACCTGACTTATGATGCCAAATGCAGGAAAAATAATTACGTAAACTTCTGGATGACCAAAAAACCAAAATAAATGTTGAAATAACACAGGGTCACCACCACCGGCAGGATCAAAAAAGGAAGTACCAATATTGCGATCAGTAAGAAGCATAGTTATAGCACCGGCAAGCACCGGTAAGGCAACAATCAACATAAATGCTGTTAGCAAGACAGACCAAACAAACAGTGGCATCTTAGTTAATGACATTCCTTTTGCGCGCATGTTAAATATAGTAACTATAAAGTTGATCGCCCCAACAATTGACGACATACCAGCAACGTGGAGTGCAAGTATAGCAAGGTCAACTCCTGCACTTGGATGGGACATTACCTGTGATAAAGGTGGATATAAAGTCCAACCTGTACCTGGACCTTCACCAATAAACACTGAGAGAATGAGCAAAATAAAAGATGACACTAACAACCAAAAACTTAAATTATTCATACGAGGAAATGCCATATCTGGTGCGCCAATCATGAGAGGTACAAACCAGTTACCAAATCCTCCCATGAGGGCTGGCATTATCATGAAAAACACCATTATCAACGCATGCCCTGTAACCATTACGTTATATAATTGATAGTTATTGTTAAGTATATTAATGTGCATTAGCTGAGTGCGAATAATCACCGATAATAATCCACCAATAATTCCAGCTAATATGGAAAAAATAATGTACAGTGTCCCTATGTCTTTATGGTTGGTGGAAAACAACCAACGCTTTATGCCCTTTGGTGCGTCACTCATATCTATACTCCAAATTTAACTCACTAATTTTCTATTTTCAATCCACTTATTAAAATCTTCTTTGCTTACTGCTTCAACAACAATTGGCATAAATCCATGGCCTTGACCACACAATTCGTAGCACTGCCCATAATAAACACCAGGCTTTTTGATATTAAACCACGCCTCATTCAGCCTACCTGGTATCGCATCAATTTTTACACCGAAAGCCGGTACTCCCCAACTGTGTATCACATCTCCTGCTGTAACTTGTAAACGAACGTTAGTATTAACGGGTAAAATGATGTTGTTATCAACAGAGAATAGCTTTAAATCTCCTTCGATAAAGTCTTCTTTTCCCTTAATATAACTATCAAATGACACACCTTGATATTCTGGATATTGGTAGCTCCAATACCATTGATGGCCAATAACTTTTAGTGTTATATCAGCTTTCGGTATTTCTTCCTGTAGCTTCAGTAATTTAGCGTTTTCAAAGGCTAATATTCCAACAATAATCGTTGGTATAACAAACCAAACAATTTCTAAAAGAACATTGTGATTAGTTTGGCTTACATTTGCCACTTTGCTTTTACGAAAGCGAAATACTACATAAGCAAGCAGCGCCCACACAAAGAGCATTATTGCAACCATCACAAGCATCACAAACGAATGTGACCTAACTACAGCCTCCATTACTTCAGTTGCAGGAGCAGGAAATCCAAATTGCCAGGAAGTAGGAGCAGAGGCAACAGATATATTTGAGTAAAATATTATCAATAGTGCAAATAACTTCACCATATCTTTTGTTTGTTTGCTATAAAACTAAATGATATACTGTATAATAGTATATATAAACTTACTATGCAAATAGAGATTAGTGATGGTTAATAATTTTTTAGCATTCAACAAGTATAATAGTACAATACTAATTGAGGAAAAAAGCGTTTACATAAATCTATTGTAATTAAAAATATTATAATATTTTTAATTAAGTATTTACTTTAAGTAAATTCTATAATAAGTTTAATAGTGTCTGTTACTGCTAATAACCCTCTAGCCTCACACCTAAAAGCAGTAACAGACACTATTAAACTTTATGACAAGTTTATAATCTATAAGATCAAAATCTTATAAGTTTCTTTATTTTATTATACATTGCAGTTTGTTAATTAACTTTTAATGCCTATGGTAGCATTTATAGCTTGGACCAAAAGTTTATGCATTATAGAAAATAATTATAAAAAAACACACTATATTTGTATACCATACAAACTTTCTTCATTCTGCATAGCTGAGTTACTAGATTCTGTAAACGAAATCTTTAGAGAAGGGAGAGTAGACCACACTGCCACATTATAAAATCGGGTAAGATTCCTGAATTAAAAGAAATAATGATATGAGTAAAAAAAGAATAATTAAATTTATAAAAGATAAATTGATGAGTTTAAACTTTATTAACGCCCACAAAGCATCTTCAAAAGATTTCTCACGAAAAAGAAAGATGCCTTTCATTGATGTATTTATTCTATCTCCTACTTTAACGCAAAAGTTGTGAGAAGAGTTTTTTTTGGTATCATTAGAGGTTTCCAGTGTCAATTTTTGTATGAATTTTAAATCAGTCGTCTTATGTATACTAGATGGTTGGGGAAATGGAATAGAAAGCAGTAAATACAATGCTATTAGCAATGCAAGTCCACCTTGCTGGCAATATATTAGCTCTAATTATCCAAAATGCAGTTTGTCCGCCTGTGGAACTGATGTTGGCTTACCTGGTGGTCAAATAGGTAATTCAGAAGTTGGCCATATGAATATTGGCAGTGGTAGAGTAGTAATGCAAAGTCTACAGCGCATTAATCAAGAAATTGGAGCAATAGAAAACAATGCAAATCTACAAAGTTTTATTAGTAATCTAAAAAGTAAGAATGGTATATGCCATCTGGTGGGATTAGTGTCAGATGGTGGTGTTCATTCACATCAAAAGCATATTGGAGCTTTAGCAAAAAAAATATCACAGCGTGGAATCAAAGTGGTGATACATGCATTTTTAGACGGCAGAGATACATTGCCAAATTCATGTAAAAAATGTATTCAGGAATTTAAAGAGAGTATAAAGAATAACGATATAAGAATTGCTACTGTTTCTGGGCGTTACTATGCTATGGACCGTGATAACAGGTGGGAGAGAACAATTGAGGCTTATGAGGCTATCGCATTTGCAAAGGCACCTCGTCATGACAATGCAGTATCGTTGATTGATGAAAATTATCAAAATAATATAACTGATGAGTTTATAAAACCTGCAGTAATAGGTGATTATCAAGGTATAAAACCAGAAGATGGAGTGTTACTGGCTAACTTTCGTGCTGATCGAATGATACAATTAGCAAGTATTTTATTAAACCAATCAGCAGCGCGTGACGCTGGAATCTATGGTCAAACTACTCGTACGACAGAAGGTCATAAACGAAAACCATTCTCTTCAATTCTAAGCATGATGCAATACAAAGCGGACTTAAAAATTCCTTGTCTTTTTCCTCCTATATCTTTTGCTAACACTTTAGGACAGGTAATAGCAGACAATAAATTACAACAATTACGCATCGCCGAAACTGAGAAATACGCTCATGTGACTTTCTTTTTCAATTGCGGAAGAGAAGAACCTTTCTTCGGTGAAGAAAGAATACTAATTCCTTCACCAAAAGTTAAAACTTATGATCTGCAACCTGAAATGTCAGCCTTTGAGCTCACAGAAAAGCTTGTAGAAAAAATTCACTCCCAAGAATTCGCACTGATAGTTGTAAATTACGCTAACCCTGATATGGTGGGACATACAGGTAATATAAAAGCAGCCGAGAAAGCTGTGCTAGCTGTAGATGGTTGTCTTGCGAAAGTGCTGAGTGCTGTTAAAAAGTCAAGCAACACCGCATTAATTGTTACTGCAGACCACGGTAATGTGGAATGTATGTTCGATGAAGAAAATAATACACCTCATACAGCACACACTCTAAATAAAGTGCCATTTATTGTGTCTTGCGATAATCTAAAACTAAGAGACGGAAGGTTATCTGATATTGCCCCTACTATTTTACAGCTACTTGGAATTAAAAAACCAAACGAAATGACAGGCAGTTTGTTGATTGTATAATTTTTCGCATTACTCTCTAACTGGATATGCACAGCTGTTGTAGTTTGAGACACCGGAAAGGTGTCATTCCAGTCTGGAATCCAGCTTTTATGTTGTATAGTGCACAATCAATTTTTCTGGATCCCAGTGTCTGGGCACTGGGATGACATCGAAGTTGCATTCTTGTTAGGCCCAAATTGCAATGTTCTTACAATATTACTTGGGTAACACCAAATAGATGTGTTTTAACTTAATCCAACTTTTAAATTTTTCGCTGTTAATACTAATGATTCACTAAAGAAGCTGTCAATATCACCAATACTATCTATATTTTTTGTACTGATAGATTGATCAATTCTTTTGACCAAATTGGATAAAACTTTATTAGGGCCAATTTCAACAAATTTGTTAATGCCACGGCTTGACGTATACAAAACCATTTCTTGCCACCTCACTCTGATTACAACTTGCTTGGCGAGTAAAGTTTTTATAACTTTGGGATCACTCTCCTCTTTAGCTGTAACATTTGATATCAAAGGAACTATAGGACGGGTTATTTTAATACCCTTCAAAAACTCCAAAACTTTTTCATCAGCAGGTTTCATAAGAGATGAATGAAAAGGCCCACTAACCTGTAATTTAATTAATTTCCTCACACTCGAGTTTTTGAATAAATCAGGTAACATCTCAAGGGCTTCTGTAGTACCACTTACCACTACCTGCCCACCGCCATTATCGTTTGCAATTTCACAAATTCCGTCAATTTGAACTGATTTTAATATATCTTCCACTTCATTTATCTCTGCTCCAAGCAATGCGACCATTCCGCCTTTACATTTCAGTGAAGCTTCATGCATTGCTTCGCTGCGAACTTTTAGCAGCTTGATTGCAGACTCAAGTGTTAACGCCCCTGCAGCACACAGCGCTGTATACTCGCCAACTGAATGCCCACAAACATACTTAACGTTGTGATCAGTGAAAAGAGATTTGCCAAACACATGCTCCATAACACGTAGCGTCGCGATTGACACTGCCATTATAGCTGGCTGAGCGTTTTCTGTAATGGTTAATTCTTCAATAGGACCGTTGAAGATTAAATGAGACAGCTTTCTACCCAATATGCTATCTACTTCATCAAATACTTGTCTTGCAACTGAAAATTCACTATATAAGCTCTTTCCCATTCCTACAAACTGAGAGCCCTGACCAGGGAAAGCAAAAATCATGATAACTATTATTTATTCCTTATTAAGGATAACATTTTATTTATTTTTTGTCAATATTTTAGAATAATGATTGACTTAGTGAATTAAGTTCACTAGAATGTTAACTGACTAAAAGTTTATAAGCAACAATGAATTATCATAAAATTATTATAGTTATGACAGACGGTCAAGAGTTTGAAACTCGTTCAACCTATGGAAAGGAAGGAGATAGGGTAAAGCTTGATAGAGATCCTCTCACTCACCCTGCATGGACTGGAAGTTTGACAAGCGGGTCAGCAAGTAAAACTAGCAAATTAGCTAAGTTTAACGATAAATATGGAAGCATTTTCTAATTTTCCTCCTCTTTAAGTTTTAGAGAGTTTACTGAAGCATGCATAAATACAAAAATATAGCCTATGTTGCTTCTCCATCACCAAAGTCCCAGGAAGTATCTAAACTATTAAAGAAACTTAATTTTATCAATATAACAGAAGAAAATAAGTCCGAAATCGATCTATTGATAGTTGTTGGCGGTGATGGCTTTATGCTACGCACCTTGCATAATTACGTTATAGAAAACAAAAACACACACGTATACGGAGTAAATACTGGCAATGTTGGGTTTTTGATGAATAAATGCTTTAAAGATTTAATTGATCATATAGAGCATGCAACCTTAGCTCAGTTAACTTTGCTAAAAATGGAAGCCACAGACATAAGTGGCAAGAAATACCACTATATAGCGGTAAACGAAGTATATGTTTTTAGAAAAGCAAACCAAATAGTAGAGATGAATATTACTATTAATGATAAACTAAAAGTAGAAAAATTTAGAGGGGATGGAGTAATATTATCTACTCCCACAGGCAGCACTGCATATAACTTCTCTGCCGGCGGTCCAATTTTGCCACTAAATTCAAACTTACTTGCATTGACCTCCATCAATAGCTATTACCCAAGGCATTGGAATGGAGCGCTAATATCAAACGATACGGTAGTACAAATTGACATTAACGACACAAAAAACCGTCCAGCACTTGTAGTATCAGATTACAAGGAGTTTCATGACATATCACAGATAAAAATACAAAAAGACCAT
Organism: Wolbachia endosymbiont of Oedothorax gibbosus; assembly: GCF_936270435.1. Lineage (NCBI taxonomy): Bacteria > Pseudomonadati > Pseudomonadota > Alphaproteobacteria > Rickettsiales > Anaplasmataceae > Wolbachia > Wolbachia endosymbiont of Oedothorax gibbosus. The sequence continues at coordinate 877,881 of NZ_OW370567.1, read as the reverse complement.
GAGAACACAATCACTTTGCTTTTTGACAAGGATTACCCTCTGAATGAAAGGATCTTTGATAGACAATTTCTATACTAATAATTATCCGGTATCTGTTCAGATGCATGGCTAATGCTGAAACAAAAATTCCAGTGCTCCCTTTCTTGTCATCCCAGTCTGGGATCCAGATTGGGCACTAAGTTGGTAAACACGAAAGCCTTTACAACCCCAGTTATGGATTAACCAACGAAGTAAAGCTGAGAAATACAGGGCTTTTTCGATTGCATTGAATAAGAAATGAGGGTAGAAAAAATATGTACCAAGAAATTTACTGTGGATCTATGCCGAGTGTGCTCAAGTTCAAATTTGTTTTTTAGGCAGCCAAAAACCGTTTCAACAATCGATCTTTTCCCTAGTAAAATCTTCTCTTTCAGCGAAATCAGTGCATTTTTCATACCTTTTTTCACTTTAGTGACGAGTTTTAGACCTCTATCGAATAGTTTCTCAAAGAGCTCTTTCTTTATATAGCCCTTATCTCCAAACAAAAGTCCAGTTAGTTTTTTGGTTAGAGTTGGTACAGGTTTTCTGTCATCGACGTTACCTCTGGTTAGCGTAACACCTTGAATTTCACCTATTTCATTGATTACTACATGTAATTTAAAACCAAAAAACCAGCCGTAAGTATTCTTTCCTAACTCTGCTAATCCTTTGAAAACCTTATTTCTTGAGATTCTTTTTCGATGGCATACTGCTATTGAAACCCCAGTTATGGATTAACCAACGAAGTAAAGCTGAGAAATACAGGGCTTTTTCGATTGCATTGAATAAGAAATGAGGGTAGAAAAAATATGTACCAAGAAATTTACTGTGGATCTATGCCGAGTGTGCTCAAGTTCAAATTTGTTTTTTAGGCAGCCAAAAACCGTTTCAACAATCGATCTTTTCCCTAGTAAAATCTTCTCTTTCAGCGAAATCAGTGCATTTTTCATACCTTTTTTCACTTTAGTGACGAGTTTTAGACCTCTATCGAATAGTTTCTCAAAGAGCTCTTTCTTTATATAGCCCTTATCTCCAAACAAAAGTCCAGTTAGTTTTTTGGTTAGAGTTGGTACAGGTTTTCTGTCATCGACGTTACCTCTGGTTAGCGTAACACCTTGAATTTCACCTATTTCATTGATTACTACATGTAATTTAAAACCAAAAAACCAGCCGTAAGTATTCTTTCCTAACTCTGCTAATCCTTTGAAAACCTTATTTCTTGAGATTCTTTTTCGATGGCATACTGCTATTGAAGTAGAATCTATGTAGGAAATCCCGGTCATTTTTGCTTGTTCACAAAACCATTGCAAAAGTAATGCTAAATACCACAAAACTCGCGGCTTTAAGGCAATAAATCTGTGATATGAAGGCAGCTTTGAAAACTCTGATCTATAGAATAACTGAAGATAACAAAGATAAAAAGCCTTGAAGTTTTTACATGGTGATTTATGGTATAATAGGATTATGGTTAGAATTTCTGAGTGCGCTATTTCTGGTACTCTGGTTGGTTTTTTGCCGTTTGATAAGAACCTATTTGCAAAATTATCATCTACCGCACGACAAAAATCCTCGACGCAACAGTACAGTTCTGTAATATCTTTCTTCATGGGTAACCTCTTATTATTACTAAAATACTCGAGTTTACCCTGTTTCCCTCTTCTTAGTTATACTTTTATCTATTTTCTAATCCATAACTGAGGTTTGAAGTAGAATCTATGTAGGAAATCCCGGTCATTTTTGCTTGTTCACAAAACCATTGCAAAAGTAATGCTAAATACCACAAAACTCGCGGCTTTAAGGCAATAAATCTGTGATATGAAGGCAGCTTTGAAAACTCTGATCTATAGAATAACTGAAGATAACAAAGATAAAAAGCCTTGAAGTTTTTACATGGTGATTTATGGTATAATAGGATTATGGTTAGAATTTCTGAGTGCGCTATTTCTGGTACTCTGGTTGGTTTTTTGCCGTTTGATAAGAACCTATTTGCAAAATTATCATCTACCGCACGACAAAAATCCTCGACGCAACAGTACAGTTCTGTAATATCTTTCTTCATGGGTAACCTCTTATTATTACTAAAATACTCGAGTTTACCCTGTTTCCCTCTTCTTAGTTATACTTTTATCTATTTTCTAATCCATAACTGAGGTTTACAACGTTTTTTGTGTGAAAGGACTGGATCCCAATGTCAGCTACTTTCATGACGTCATCATAAAGTAAAATTAGATCCCAGTGTCACGCACTGGGATGACAGAAGAGGGGCTACTTGCATGACACCCATTTGTTCCTATAGTTGTCTTTTCTCGTCTACCTTATTTTGCCACTCTGCTAAACAGATACATTATCTGTAAATTGGTATTTACTACATCTTAATAACTATAGCGTAATCAAAAGAGCATTGTAATCAATTTTGGAGCAAATATGCCTGGATCAGTAAATGAAAATAACTTCACACCAATTCCAACACCTAGAACAAGTACTCCCAAAAAAAATGGTGAAGAAACAAATCCACCATCACCTGAAGAAGCAGGAAATGCTATCTCAAGTGCTGTGCTGGGTATGGCAGGAAATAATACACTATTAATATTTGACTTTAATCAAACTATTACCAATGGGTTTATGTGCAGATTCTTTGCATCCAATGGATATAGTGATTATAATTCTGGCGAAGAAAATGCAGTAACTAAAGAAAAAATAAAAGAATTTTTACAAAAGGAAGGTTCAGGAATCAAAAATGAAGCAAAGCTAAAGTCTGTATTGCAGTTTGCACTTTCAAGCGTAGTAAAAGTTAATATTGTAACGTCAAGCTATCCCAAAGTAGTAGAGTATGTAGTGAAAAATCATTTAGGTTTAACAGAAGGGGAGACACAAAGTATCAAAGTATTTGAAGGAACAACTAAGCGTCAAGATCTACAAATTGAAGATTCATTAGATTCAGCAGAAGTAGATGAAAAAATGACTAAGTGTCAAGATCCACAAATTGGAAAACATCTATGTGTTTTATCTCTTTTAAAAGCATATAAGAAAGACAAAGGTATGTTACCGCAAAAAGTCATGTTAGTTGATGGTAATCAGCGGGGCATTAATCCTGCTGATGACTTTTATAAAAGCATCAAGGAAGGATTATTAGAAAAAGATATGAAGGGTCTCTTAGAAAATATAGATCAAGAAATAGCAGAAGTTGATATCAGGGAAGAGGAGATAAACAATATTGCATTTAAAGGGGTTAATGTATCTAGTGAGCCAACAATAGGAACAGACGGAGCAGGGGATGATGGTTATTTAGACAAAGTAGGAAAATGGATTAAAGAGCCTATACAGAATCTTGAGAATCCAGTTGATGATGGTCCGGAGAATCATAGTAAAAAAACTTCGAAAGAGAGTTCAGATAGTGGAATAGGTGGTCAAAACTCAGAAGAGAAAGATCCTTCTAAAAAAGTAGGTCTATCCGGCAGTACACCTTTAACTCCTCCACCATCGTATAAAAGCGAAGATGGCTCTGAAAAGTCTTTGAGTGAATTTGATACAAATAGCAATGCAACTTTAGAGAGTAAGAAAGCAAACAGATCCTGGCCAAGAGCAAAATATGCCATGCAGCAGAAGGGTTTTATAATTTTTGGTGCAACTGCTATTATACTCAGCACATCTGCAGCTTTATTATACTTACAAGATAAAGCAAAATTTATTGCGTTCTTTGCAAACAGTCCGCTCTATACCATCGTACCGATTATTGCAGGTGCTTCATTGCTTGCAATTAGTCCAATGTTTCTTGGAATAAAACAGTTTATAAATACCGAAGAATATCAAACTCAAGGAAAAAATGCAGATGAAATTTTAGCTGAAGTGCTGGAATACCAGCCAAAGGACAAAGCGATAAAATCTGTAAGGCTGGAATATAGTAATGGCACTCATTCAAATTTTCTACTTAACGCTTGGGAAGCTAAAAACGACTTCATCAACATTGACGAAAAAGTAGTTAGTAGAACTAATAAAATAGAATCAGTGATTAACAATAGGCCACTATTTACTGCATTACTGACCGGTGTAGTTGCTGCAAATGTAGCACTTCCTTTATTGCTGTATGCGGAAGGTGGTATTAATAATGTACAAAAACTTTACCAGAACCCTTTGACTAACAACATAGGATTATCATTACTTATAGGTTCTGGTATACTTGCATTATCAATTATATGTCTTAGTGTGCATTATTATAGAAAAACAAATTGCACTAATCTTATATATTCTCAGGAAGAGATTGACACTAAAAGTGTTAATGAGAAATTCATTGAGGAAATAAAACGAGAAAGAACAAACGTTCTTGGGGAAAACCACAGTAAAGACGCTAAACGCATCAGCTTAATGCTTGAGCAAGTTGTGGTTCAGTCTCATAATTGTAAGGATGTTGTTTATAGTGTCAGTCAATAAAATGCACAACGTAAAACACAATGCCTTACGCTCTTTCTTCATCATCCCAGCGCGTGACACTTTATAATGATGTCATGAAAGTAGCTGACACTTGGGGTCTATGTTTTTTCTGGTCACACGCTGGAATGACAAAGTGAGCGTGCGTAGGTGTCATCCTAGTACCTATTTCTTTGTCATCCCAGTGCCCAGACATTGGGATCTAGTTTTCTTTACAAATTCACCAAAAGTGTTTCATTCTATAACGCAAAACCCATATTCACAAAACCCAATGCATTACTTGCAGTTTAGATCCCAGTGTCACGCACTGGGATGACATCATCCTTTTTTTTGGAATTCCAGCGTCACGCGCTGGAATGACACCTTACTTAACCGTCATACCGCCGAGGTATCTTAGCATAGATCCCGCTAACAAGCAGCGGGATGACGATTGTCGTTTAGTCATAAATATTTAAAAAATTTACCAAATAAAAAAAAAGGCAAAAGAAACCCCGTGGTTGGCTAATTACTTACATTATACTTTCAAGTATGGCGTTTTTTTATTCTAAACGCTTAATAACCGCGATTTAGCTGCTTTTTAATGCAACTAACCTTTAGTCATAAATGTTTAAGAAATTTACTAAACAGAAAAAAAGGCAAAGAAAACCTAGGGTAACTAGTATTCAAATTCTCCCTTGTTCTATTTGACGTCTTTTGATGTCTTAAACGCTTTATAAGCGCGTTTCGGCTTGTATAGATAGAAACCCAGAAGTTTTATAAAGACATGAGGTGCACACAGTGCAAAAAATTAAGCATGATTTACGCCAAATACAAAGTTCCCTTTGTCGTTTTAATCTGCAGATTGCGAAGATAAATAAATAGCTTCACTTTCATGATAAGGGGGCTGGCAAAGCTTGTCAAGTAAGTTTTTATGACTTATCTAACGAATTTTACACTTGCTAAAGCTACTCCATCTTGGTAACTTTAACTGGAAGAAGTTATTTTTATGAGAAAAGCCTTTATATTCACATCCTTAATAGCGGTTGTATTAATAGTTATTACTTATTTATACAGAAACGACGGAACTAATGACTCACAAGTAGTAAATGTTTATTCATCGCGCAAAGAAGAATTAGTACGTACTTTATTTGATGAATTCACGAAAAATACGGACATTAAAGTACGTTATATCGTTGATGATTATTCTCAGCTACTTTCACGTATGGAAAACGGTGGTGAAGCCGACTTATTTTTAACTGCAGACGCAGTGAACCTAATTTTAGCAAAAAAAAGGGGGCTTTTGTCTCAAGTGGATTCAGAGGTTTTAAAAAGTGTTATACCTGCAAAATTTAGAGATAGTGAAGATTATTGGTTTGGTCTCACAAAAAGAACTAGGATATTGGTTTACAATAAAGAGTCAGTAGACCCTAAGGACTTAAGTACTTATGAAGATTTAGCAAATGAAAAATGGAAAGGAAAAATATTAGTGCGTTCTTCCACAAGTCCATATAACCGATCGTTGATTGCTTTTATGATTGCAAATAATGGTTTTGAAAAGACGAAAGAATGGGTAAGCGGAATTGTGGGCAATATGGCAAGAAAACCAAGTGGTGGTGACACTGATCAAATTTATGCCGTAGCAGCTGGTGAGGGAGATGTTGCAATAGTAAATAGTTATTACTTTGCAAGAATTCTTTCATCAGAAAATAAAAAGAATGTTGTAGACAAGCTAGGGGCTTTTTTTCCTGATCATGAAGGTAATGGTGTAATGGTAAACATCAGTGGTGCAGCAGTAACAAAAAACGCAAAAAACAGGGAAAATGCTATAGTCTTATTGGAATTTTTAGTAAGCAAGCAGGCTCAAGAGTTATATGCTAAGAAAAACCAAGAATATCCTATTGTTGAAGGCGTTGAAACTTCCGGTATACTAAAATCTTGGGGAAATTATCCACAGAGCGATTTACCTCTAAGTGAACTTGAGAAGCATCTTCTTGAGGCTGTTATGATAGCGGATGAGTGTAAGTGGAAGTAATCCCCAGTGCCACCAAACACTGGAATGAAAGATTTATGCTAACTTTTTACAGCATTTTGCCCTTGACTCGCTGAATCTTTTCTGTTTTACACAAGTTTTGCAGTTTGTTCACCAACAATTAGTTTTGAGCTGCTTGGAGAAGAATTTCTTTTTTCTGCTTTAGTTGTACTATTAACTTCAGGAGAATAGACAGGATTATCAAATTCATGTGTTGGCCCGTCTTTTTTTTCCTCAACTCCTTTCTCAGAGCCTCTCACCTTATCTACTACTGATTTTCCTGCATCTAGTGTTTTATCTTTTGCCCAACTTAGTGCATCATAACCTGCATCTAACACCTTTTCTGTTCCTTGAATAAGCTTACCATTTGACACAGCGTCAACAGCTACAATACCTCCAGCAATTGCAGCACCAATTGGTCCACCAAACAAAAAGCCAATTGCAATAGCACAAACTCTAAACAAGAATTTCTTTAAACGACCTGGTTTTGCACTCTCTTTTTTACTTTCCTCATTATCAGATTTGGAAGCGGGATTTTCAGCTTTACTGTTTTGTCTATAATTACCATATGCTAAAGCTCCAACAGCTGTACCAACAATGGGACCAGCAACTGGAATAGCAAAAGCAGCAGCTGTTAGCGCTATTCTCCACGGTACGTAATCTAGTATTTTGCTCCCCAAGCTAGTTTTCTCATCTTTTTTTGCAACCATTTTCAACCTCACTTACTATTAATATACTAACCATAATAAAAGCAGAGTACTAATTATCAGTTAATACCAGTTTTTATTTTATGCAGTAGGTTGCAAATAGGTTCGTTGAAAAAAGGTAATAAGAAAGTAGAATAGGGTGGACAACAATTGCATGTTAAAAGGAAATTATGAATAACAGAAGGAATTTGTTAAACATCTCAGACCTCACAGTCGATGATGTAGAAAATATAACTAGGTTGGCTCTGAAAAATGAAGCTGCAAATAGTCATATCTTGGAAAACAAGACAGTAATAAATTTATTCTTTGAAGATTCAACACGTACGCTTGCGTCTTTTGAAATAGCAGCAAAAAGCCTTGGTGCAAATGTTGTAACTTTGCCAATAAGATCTTCTTCTATCAACAAGGGAGAAGATCTAAAAGACATGATCAAAACATTAAATGCAATGAATCCTGACTATATGATAATCAGGCATAAAAGTAGTGGTATCATTAATACACTAGTAAAGCATGTTAACTGCTCGCTGATCAACGCAGGCGATGGAAGCAGCGAACACCCAACTCAAGCTCTTGCAGACTATCTTGTAATCATTAATCATAAAAAGCAAATAAAGGACCTTAAAGTTGTAATATGTGGGGATATCTTGCACAGTAGAGTTGCAAGATCAAATATAAGATTGCTGAAAATGTTTGGAGCAAAAATATGCTTGGTCGCACCACCAACTTTGATTTGTAAGCATTTTCCTGAAGTAGATTCAGTCCATTATTCATTAATTGAAGGTATAAAGGATGCTGACGTAATTATGCTTTTGAGGCTACAGAAAGAGCGCATGAATAATAGTTCTTCAGAGAAAGAATATTTTCATTTGTATGGACTTGATTCACAAAAGCTATCATACGCAAAACCAGATGCGATTGTTATGCACCCAGGGCCAATAAATAGAGGGATTGAGATTAGCAGTGATGTAGCAGATTGTGTTATTTTACAGCAAGTAGAATTCGGATTGGCAATACGTAAGGCAGTGCTGCACTATTATAGATATTAAAAGATGCCAATGCAAAAGAAGGTTTTTTCATGAAATGACAAGGGTTGGCCTTCTCGGGCTGAAATTAATAAGCCTTAATTGCTTATTACTAATTATCTTCTTGAATTCTATATTATTTCGTGTAACATTTCCGCAAGAGTTTGGGCTGGCGCATCAAACAATAGAGGCATAATGATCAACGAAGAAATTGTAAGAAAGAGCTTAAAAAAAGTCATAGAGCAAAAAAGCGGTAAAACTCTTGGAGTAATATCCTCAATCATTATTAAAGGCAGAGACGTTGGTTTTGTGCTTGGAGTTGCCGGCAACACACAAGCAAATGAAGAATTAAGAAGAAATTGTGAACAAACTGTTAAGGCTATACCAGGGGTGGGGAAGGTGACCGTGGTTGCTACTGATCAAAAACAAACTGAGCAACAAAAAGCTAAATTACATATCGAAGGAGTGAAAAATATAATTATTGTGGCCTCTGGTAAGGGAGGCGTAGGTAAATCCACAACTGCGCTAAATCTTGCTCTCTCATTAGCAAAGTTAAAACATAAAGTTGCGCTGGTTGATGCAGATATATATGGTCCTTCAATTCCTAAAATGCTTGGCGCTGAAAAATTAAAGCCAGAAATATATGGTGGAAAAGCAATACCTATAGAAAGGTATGGACTGCATACTATTTCAATTGGCTACTTTATTGATAAAGATCGTGCAGCAATATGGCGCGGACCTATGATCACAAAAGCACTTTATAATCTGCTCATGGGAACAAAATGGTCCGATATAGAGTATTTGATAGTTGACACACCACCTGGAACTGGCGATGTGCATTTAAGTCTTATGGAAAATTTTAACTTAACCGGGGCGATAATAGTTTCAACTCCACAGGAGCTCTCTTTAATCGATGCTCGCAAAATTTATGATATGCTTAAAAAGGTCAGCGTACCGGTTATTGGCATTGTAGAAAATATGAGCTATTTTACTCAAAGCGGCTCAAAAATATACATATTTGGAAAAGACGGCGCAAAAAAAATGTCTGAGGAGCTGGGCATCAAACTCTTAGGCAGAATTCCTCTAGATCCACAAATATGTCATGCTTCGGATTGTGGAAATCCTTTAATGTTAAGTGAAGATTTAGCAAAAATTTATAAAGATATTGCTTTGGAAACAGTAGAACGTTGCATAGTGTAAAATTCTAAAAAACAGGATCTATTTCTTTTTGTCCACTCCACATTGGTCCATCAAGGAAGTATTTCCAGTGCCGCCTATACCACCCATCACTTTTGTCACAATAGTTTTAGCGCCGAAAAATACAGCACAAAATACACCGAGTGCGAAAAGAGCTGGCCATGGCATTCTACCAAATATCGCCATCAAAGCTGCACCTATTATCACTACGGTCATAAGCGGTCCACCTATTCCCCAAACGTATCCAATAATATTACATATTACTTGGGCAGTTGTATCGTCGTTAGCGTCAGCAGCACTCCCAACATGAGAAAAAGAAATAAATAACACTATAAGAAGAATATTAAAAACTTTCCTAGGGTTCATCCGTATACCTTAAATTTAGATATTGTAATTATATCTAAAATAGTATAATTTTTAGTAAAACTAGCATATGGTACAACTTTACAACGATGTCATGAAAGTAGCTGACACTGGTTCCTTTACAACGGCAGCGCCCCTATGATGTCATTCCAGTAGCCTCTCTCCCCTGTCATCCCAGTGCGTGACACTGGGATCTCATTTTACTTTATGATGACGTCATGAAAGTAGCTGACACTGATTCCTTTATGATGGTGTCATCCCAGTGTCCAGACACTGGGATCCAGAAAAGTTTGCTTGTAAGCAAGCAAACTAGCACAGAAAGTGGTTACAACATTTTCAATGAAACTGCCAAAAACTGGATTCCAGCGTCACGCGCTGGAATGACATGGTGGTATGTATTCAAGTAGCTGACACTGGTTCCTTTATGACGGCAGTGCCCAGAGGTGTCATCCCAGTGCCCAGACACTGGGATCCAGGAAACTTAATTGCAAGTAATGCATTGGGTTTGGTGAGTATTGGTTTTGCGTTATAGAATGAAGCACTTTTGGTGAATTTGTAAAGAAAACTAGATGCCAGTGTCAAGCACTGGCATGACATCATCTTGGATGGAAATCAACGTCACGCGCTGGAATGACAAAGAAGAGTGGGCTTTCATATGGTTATGCAAGAGGTTTACTGAATGCAACCTAACTTCTCACACACACATTTTACTACGTGATCTGCGCTGATATTAAAATGCTCATAGAGTGTTTTATAAGGTGCTGATTCTCCAAAGCTTTTCATGCCAATAAATATACCGTTTGAACCTATATATTTATGCCAACCCATTTCACTTCCGGCTTCAATTGCAACTTTAATGCTGTCATTATTTAATATCGCCGCTTTATATTCATCACTTTGTTCGTCAAAAAGCCTCCAGCTGGGCATAGAAACAACCCTTGTACCTATACCCTTTTCCTGCAATTTCTCCCTTGCTTCAACTGCAATTTCAACTTCAGATCCGGTAGCAAATATTGTCACTTTTAATTCTTTTGAACATTCACACAAAACATATGCACCAAACTTCGATAGATTGGCAGATTGATCGATATCAAAATAGAATTTGCGCATGTAACTTACGTTTTGCCTTGAGAGCGCAAACAGTGCAGGTGACTCTTTTTTTTCGAGTGCAATGCTAACACACTCCAGAGTTTCAACTGCATCTGCTGGCCTAAAAACATATAGATTTGGTATAGCACGCAAAGAAGCTAAATGCTCTATTGGCTGATGAGTTGGGCCATCTTCCCCCACTCCAATTGAGTCGTGAGTCATTACATAGATAACCTGCTGCTTCATCAGAGCTGAAAGACGTATAGCAGGACGACAGTAGTCGGAAAATACCAAAAAAGTGCCACCATAAGGAAGAATCGCGCCGTGAAGAGCCATACCATTCATACATGCTGCCATAGCGTGCTCTCTCACTCCATAGTGGACATAAGAACCACTATAATTATTACTATCTATTACCTGCATGTGCTCATATTTAGTGCAATTTGACCCGGTAAGATCAGCAGAACCGCCGATTAATTCCGGCATAGACTCAGTTAAAAGTTCCATTACCCTACCAAAAGAAGATCGAGTAGCTTCGTTTGGCATTAGCTCACATATTTGTTTCTTCAGGTCAGCTAAAACACCAGCGATATTATCTGGTAGATGTTTATCTAACCGTCTTTGAAGTTCTACATGATATCCTTTCATCCCAGCATTCTCTTCTGTCATCCCAGTGCTTGACAATGGGATCCATTCTTTTTCTTCTTTCCTGGTCACGCGCTGGAATGACATCGTGTAGTTTTGTTTTGCTCTCTCAACAGTTTTCTTCCAGGCATTTTTCACATCTTCTGGCACATGGAATGGTTCATAATTCCAGTTTAATTTCTCTCTCATCTGTTTGATGTCTTCCTCCGAAAAAGCACCACTGTGAGCAGAGGATGTGCCAGCACGGCTTGAAAATTTTCCGATAATGGTTTTGCAGCAGATTAGTGTAGGTTTATCAGACTTTTGCGCCTGCTCTATTGCAATGGATATGGCATCAAAATCATGGCCATCAATCTTGTCAACATTCCATCCATACGCTAAGAAGCGTTTCTCTACATCATCAGAGCAGGAAAGGCAAGTAGCGCCATCTATAGAGATATCATTATCATCAAAAAGAGCTATGAGCTTATTCAATTTAAGATGCCCAGCAAGTGAAGCTGCTTCATGGCTTATTCCTTCCATAAGACAGCCATCCCCTAGCATCACGTAAGTGTAGTGATTGATTCTGAATTGCTTTTTAAGGATTGATTCAGCAAGTGCCATGCCAACAGCAGCGGCAAACCCCTGACCGAGCGGGCCTGTCGTTGCCTCTACTCCGGAAGTCAAGCCAAACTCTGGATGACCTGGGGTCTTGGATCCCATTTGCCTGAAGTTCTTTAGCTCATCTATGCTAATATAACCTGTCAAATATAATATTGAGTATAGTAACATTGAACCATGACCGTTTGATAAAACGAAGCGGTCTCTATTAAACCATTTGGAATCATCAGGATTATGATTTAGATATTTGGCAAACAAGACAGTTGCAACATCTGCCATGCCAAGTGGCATACCTGGGTGCCCAGAGTTTGCTTTTTGTACTGCATTAATTGATAAAAAACGGATGGCATTTGCCATAGATTCCAAAGGTAGATGATTCATAGAAAAACTTAAAAATAAAGTATAAAAGATTATATCAGCAAAAACAAGTTGACACTGAGTGCTAAAATCCTTAATAATCTAAAGTTAAATCGTGAGAGTTTTTATATGACAACTGTTATCACTAGAAAGTATAGGATTAGCCGTAGACTTGGTGTAAATTTATGGGGTAGAGCTAAAGACCCAGTAAACAAAAGGAAATACCCTCCAGGTCAACATGGTATTCTTGGATTCAAGAAGTTATCCGACTTTGGTAAGCAGTTTGCTGCACATAAAAAATTTAAGTTTTACTATGCGATTTCAAGTAAGCAGCTCAGACGTACATTTTTAGATGCTTATAACAGAAAAGGTTATACGGCTGATAATTTTATCGGTATCTTAGAATCGAGATTAAGTTCTGTTTTATACCACTCTGGTCTTGTTCCAACAATTTACTCAGCAAAGCAGCTCATATCTCATAAGCACGTTACAGTTAATGATAAGGTGGTTAACATATCGAGTTATCGAGTGAAGCCAGGTGATATAATAAAAATAAGAGAAAGGGCAGCAAAAATCCCTGTAGTAGTAGAGGCTGAACAAAAACAAGAGCGCAAGGCTCCGGATTATTTAGAAGCAGATAGTAAAGAGCATTCAGTGAAGTATTTGAGGTCACCTCAATATTCTGAGGTTCCTTATTCAGCAGACATGGAAGTCAATTTAGTAGTAGAGTTTTACTCTAGATAGATAAAAAAAGCCCGTGTGGCGGAATCGGTAGACGCAGCGGACTTAAAATCCGTGGGTTTTGCGACCTTGGGAGTTCAAGTCTCCCCATGGGCACCAATTTAACTTAGCAGATAAATACAAAAAAGTATGAAATGGCTTGATATAGAAGATATTGTGGAAGCTCTGGAGGAAAAATTTCCAAATGAGAATATAATTAGTATCAGATTCACTGAGCTTAAAAAAAAGGTCTTGAGTTTAGAGGAATTTGATGATGATGAAAAACGCTGTAACGAAAAAATACTCGAAGCTATTCAAGCAGCTTGGATTGAGGAAAGATTAACCGCATAGCAATAAACCATACGCAAACGTGATTTCTATTACAATTTGCATATTGATTATGCTATTTTTTGGATCTAGCCTGGCAAGTTAATAATAATTTAACTAATTACAATTAAAACAGCTATAAGGTTAATTATGAGGCAAAGATGACAGCACAAAATTTGGTAAATGGAACGATCTTGGCAAGTGCTACGTTAAGGTAGATTGTTACATAGAAATACTGCTTTTTACGGTGTGAGGCTAGAGGTTTGTAAAGCAGTTAGAAGGTTGTCATCCCAGTGTTAGCTACTTGGATTTGGCACTGAGGAAATCCAATGTAGTAGTAAACCTTACTTATTTAGTTATACTAGAAACAAAACAGAAAAATGCTCAAACACAGCGGTCCAAAAAAATTAAAGTCTATAATTGAAAACTATGCATTAAAATGCATGAAAAATAAGATTAGTAAAAATGAAATACGTCTGATTTTAAACTGGCGAAATATAGTAGGGAAAGAAATAGCAGAGTGTACAAAACCGAAAAAGATCTCATATGCACAGAATATAAATTCGGGTGTGTTGCATCTGGTAGTAACAAATGGCAGTAAAGCATTGGAAATTCAGCATATGATTTCTCTTATAATAGAAAAAATTACGATATTTTTTGGCTACAAAGCAGTATATGGTATAAAAATTAAGCAAGAGAGTATTGACTATTTGACTATATAAGGTAATCTAAGTACATAGAATAATTTGGTATATTGAAGTGAGTAGAGTTTGTGAATTAACAAATAGAAAAAAATCTTTTGGTAATAAGGTATCACATTCGAATCGTAAAACAAAGCGTACCTTTCTTTTAAATTTACATAAGGTTACGTTGACAAGTGATATATTGAATAAAAAGTTTAGATTTCGTGTGGCAACAAGAACTTTGAGAACTATAGATTACAAAGGTGATTTAGATGCTTTTTTGCTCAACACAAGAACGATTAAACTAAGTGAGAAAGCGCAGAAGATAAAAAGAAGGTTGAAAAAAGTTCTAGCAAAGCAAGAGGTAGAGTTAGCCGTTTCAGATGCATAGTAAGCCTCCATGGCTCAGAGCAAAAGCTCCAACTGGTAAAGTATTCAATGAAACCTTAAACATCGTTAAATTGCATAACTTACATACGGTATGTGAAGAAGCTGCATGTCCAAATATTGGTGAATGTTGGAATAAACGTCATGCTACTGTGATGATTCTTGGTTCTGTTTGCACTCGTGCTTGTGCATTTTGCAACGTTGCAACTGGCATTCCTGATAAACTAGACCCTCATGAGCCAGAAAATTTAGCAAAAGCGATAAAAAAGTTAAACTTAAAACATGTTGTCATTACTTCTGTTGATCGTGATGATTTACCAGATGGTGGAGCAAATCAGTTTATACAGTGCATAGAAGAAATTAGAAAAATAACTTCAGAAACAACAATAGAGATTTTAACTCCTGATTTTTTAAATAAGAAAGGAGCATTTGAAGCAATTGCTGTTGCATCACCTGATGTCTATAACCACAATATTGAAACAGTGCCGAGATTGTATGCAAAAATAAGACCACGAGCTCGCTATTTTCATTCACTATATTTGCTGAAGATGGTAAAGCAGATTAATCCTAAAGTTTTCACAAAGTCAGGGCTCATGGTTGGTCTTGGAGAAACAAAAGAGGAAATAATTCAGGTTATGGACGATTTGCGCAGTGCTGAGGTTGATTTTATTACAATTGGTCAATATCTACAACCAACTCCAAAACATGCAAAACTTGATAGGTATGTTACCCCAGAGGAATTTGAGCATTATAAATATATCGCTTACTCCAAAGGTTTCCTAGTGGTTGCATCAAGCCCACTCACTCGGTCATCATACCACGCTGAAGAAGATTTTAACAGGCTCAAGGCCTGTCGTTGACATTTGTGTTAATTCAAATTAATTTTTACTAATTATAAAGGAGTTTTTACGTAATGTCTACTATAAAAATCAAGAAGAAATCGCAATTAGTTAAAGAGGTATTCGATTCCGTGGCAAGTCGCTACGACACCATGAATGATATAATGAGCCTCGGAATGCACAGATTATGGAAAGATAAGATGGTAAATAGCATACATTTTACAAAAAACTCTAAGGTTTTAGATGTTGCTGGAGGAACTGGAGATATAGCAATAAGAATAGTAAGAAAAGAGCCAAGTGCTAAGGTTACAGTATGTGACATAAATCAAAATATGCTAAGCAGAGGACGTGATAAAGCTATAAATTCAAACCAAATTAATTTTGATTGGGTATGTGCGAATGCAGAAAGTTTACCATTTGAAGGCTTCGAATTTGATTATTGCACAATAGCTTTTGGCATTCGAAATGTTTCTGACCGCAAGAAGGCTTTAAATGAGGCGTACAGAGTGTTAAAACCACATGGGAAATTTATCTGCTTAGAATTTGCCCCTATGCACTATCAAAATGAGATATTTACCAAACTTTATGACTTATATTCATTTAAAGTAATTCCTAAAATTGGCAGCATAGTTGCTAAAGACAAGAGTTCTTATGAATATTTAGTGAAGAGCATCAGAGAATTTCCAACTCAGGCTGATTTTAAAATGGAAATTGAAGAGGTAGGCTTTAAGAATGTTGAGTTTCATAATATGAGCTATGGAATAGTGGCATTACACATTGGAACAAAATGAATATTAAACTCTGGTATAGAACGCTGGATTATTATCTCATCTTTCCAGTGTTTTTTTTGCTCACTATAAGTTTCATTCTTGTTTATTCAGCAAGCCCTGTAATTGCGCAGCGTCTTTCTTTACCACAAGATTATTTTATACGGCGCCATACAATTTATATAGTCCTGTCACTAATTACCTTGGTGACATTTTCTTTTCTCAACACAAAAACCATACTTAACCTCTCATTCGCAGGTTTCATTTTATTTACTATTCTAGTAGCAATTGCGATAATACTTGGTATAGAGGTAAAAGGTGCGAAACGATGGTTACATATTGTCAAAATTTCAGTTCAACCATCTGAGTTCGTAAGGCCATTTTTTTCTGTTGTTATAGCTAGTATCTTGGCCAGCGAAATGAAGTTTAAAATGCACATATCAATCATAATATTTCTGTTAGTTTTTGTGTTGTTACTTTTGCAACCTGATTTCAGTATGTCCATGCTTTTAACATATTCTTTTATTGGTCAAATGTTTATTGCATGTATACCATTTTTATACTTTCTATGTATAGTAGGAATGGCCACAACTGGAACTACAATAGCTTACTTATGTCTCCCACATATAAAGCAAAGGATTTACAATTTTGTCTTTTTTACGCAGCGCGATAACTTTCAAGTCACAAAATCATTAGAAGCATTCAAAAGAGGTCAATTAACTGGAGTTGGACCTGGTGAAGGTAGCGTAAAAGCCTCTCTTCCTGATTGTCATACAGATTTTGTGTTTTCTGTTTTAGCAGAAGAATTTGGTTTGATTACGTGCTTAGCCACATTGATGTTATTTGGCATCATTTCCGCCCGCTTGCTTTACGTTGCATATAGAGAAAATGAATTATTCAATCTATTGGTGATTCTTGGTATCTCAATTCAATTCATCACACAATTCATAATAAACATAGGGGTAACATTGAGTGTTTTTCCTACCACCGGCATAACCCTGCCACTACTTAGCTATGGTGGTTCTTCTCTTTTATCTTCGAGCATCGCACTTGGCATAATGCTCTCTTTCAGTAGAAATCAAGCTATGGCATTAAATCTTCGTGAGCGTTGGAAGGTATATCAATGATGTATACTAACCAATGATAAGGGGGCTCTTGTAAAGTATTTCTATGGCCAACATCACTTAAAATCTACACAAAAAAGTTTACAACCAACGTTCAACATGGTACATTGAAAGTAACTTATTCCTCGGTAGCTCAGTGGTAGAGCAATTGGCTGTTAACCAATTGGTCGCTGGTTCGAATCCGGCCCGGGGAGCATCTATAGTAACTTCATACAACCCTTCACAATTTAGTCTGTATCCGTTCAGGGGAGTGGTAGAATAAGGTAGACAAAGCAAAATAGGGCTTGAGATTCAATTTAATAGCAGACTTTGAGCTGTCTATATGAGTTTCGAAAGAGGTCTAATAAGTTGCTTTCTTTATCGTATTGGAAATTAAAACTTATTTTTTTCTAAAACAGACCTGATGCACCGCTTCAACTATATCTTCCACTTGTGGTAATGCTTTTTTTTCTAGATTTGCAGCGTAAGGTAAGGGGATGTCCTTGCCAGTTACGCGCATAACTGGAGCATCAAGGTAGTCAAATCCTTGTTCCATAACAACAGCCGAAAGCTCTGCTCCCATTCCTGCAAATGGCCATCCTTCTTCTACACTAACTAACCTATTAGTCTTCTGAATAGAGTTAATAACGGTTTGAGTGTCAAGTGGTCTTAAGGTTCTGAGGTCAATAACTTCAGCTTCTATACCTCCACCTGAAAGTAAATCTGCTGCATCTAAAGCGTCCATTAATTTTAATGAGAAAGCAGTGATAGTTACATCCTTTCCTTCCCGTATAACAGCAGCCTTGCCTATCTCAAGTAGATAATCTTTATTTGACAGCTCAGAGTCAGAAACTTCATGCTCATGTCCATAAGCTATCTCGTTTTCTAGAAATATTACCGGATTAGGGTCACGAATTGCAGCTTTAAGCAGACCTCTGCAATCGGAGGCAAAGTAAGGTGCTATCACTTTTAATCCCGGTATATGCGAATACCAAGATGCAAAGCATTGAGAGTGTTGTGCAGCAACTCTTGCTGCAGCGCCATTTGGTCCACGAAATACTATAGGACATCCAAGTTGTCCGCCTGACATATAATTTGTTTTTGCTGCGGAATTCACAATTTGGTCAATAGCCTGCATAGAAAAATTAAAAGTCATAAACTCAACGATTGGCTTTAACCCAGCAAATGCCGCTCCAACAGCAAGGCCAGCAAATCCATGTTCGGTAATAGGTGTATCAACTACCCTATTTTCTCCAAATTCTTTCAGTAATCCTTTCGTTACTTTATAAGCACCATCATACTCTGCAACTTCTTCACCCATGATAAGCACATCAGGGTCGTTTCGCATTTCTTCTCTGATTGCTGTGCATAAAGCTTCTCTTACACTTAAGGTTGCCATTTGTAAACTTTTATAGACTTTAACTAAAGTAACTATATCAGAATTACTAGGAAGCGTACAAATTAAGTTTTACAAACACCATTTTAGCGTAATAACAAATTCATTTATTTACTTTTCTCAAAACTATAAAAAAACGCCCCTACCCTTTTGAGAAAAATATTAGAAAGTCAACAGATTATGAAAGAAAATATGAATTTTTGGGCAAATAATTAGACAAAAAGGCCATATATATAGGTGGTTATACTAAACTACTATAGAGAAAAGTTTGAACGGGTGGGACTAGTGCGATTCGAACGCACGACCTTCGGATTAGGAGTCCAACGCTCTATCCTGCTGAGCTATAGTCCCGTGTTTCCTACCATTTATGTAAAGTTATAGCAAAAAATCCTTCTCTTTTCTAGATTTCTTGCATAACCAATTTACAGCGACAAAAAAACATTTCTGTACTTCTTGAGTATAATGCTATTATATTTGATAACATGGTTTAAGTAAGATTAATGCTAGTTAACAACATTGGTTATTTCTATAACAATCAAAACGACTTTGCTTTAAGCAATATAAACATTAAAGTAAAGAAAGGAAATGTTGCATGTTTATTGGGGCATTCTGGCTGTGGCAAGTCAACAATTTTGAAATTAATTGCGGGGATAGAAAATCCAAAATCTGGAACTATTTTTATAAATGATAGGTTAGTTGCAAGCAATAAGGCATCAGTCGCTATAGAGCATAGAAATATCGGATTGATTTTTCAGCATTCTGCATTATTTCCTCATAAAACAGTAGTAGAAAATATAACCTTTGCTATCCGCAGCTCTTCCAAGAGAGAAAAGCACCTAATTGCATTGGAAATCTTGAAGTTACTCAATATAGAAAAATACGAAAATATGTACCCTAACGCCTTATCTGGAGGACAGCAACAATTAGTTGCAATAGCAAGAGTGATGGCACAAAACCCTGATGTTGTGTTGTTAGATGAACCATTTTCTAATTTAGATATACTGCTCAAGTGCCGAATAAGACAACATATATTGTCCCTTTTCAGAAGTAAAAATATCCCTGTGCTAATGGTAACTCATGACCCGCAAGAAGCATTGAAAGTTGCAGATTTTATCTACGTAATGAAAAATGGTAAAATTATTCAATCAGGAGTTTCTAGCGATATATACCATAGGCCTAAAGATGATACGCTAGCAAAGTTTTTTAGTGAGCTTTCTTCTACTCCACAGTTAGGTGAAGCTTGACCGCTACAAGAAAATAATCTAGTCTGGCAAGAAAAACCTTGATTTATAATTAAATAAAGGTGATATAATTTATACGTTACTTGACTTCAGTCAGGTTTTAATATCTAAAAGTTAATATTTTAAATGGAGGTGGAAATGAGTTTAGGACCATGGCAATTGTTTCTAGTCTTAATAATAATTTTAGTTCTGTTTGGTGCAGGTAGATTACCGCAAGTTATGGGTGATCTAGGAAAAGGCATCAAAAACCTTAAACAGGAGCTTAAGGACTCAGAAAAATTATCGCCTAACGAACCAGATCGTTAGCGTCTTCATACTTCGTGACATGCACTAAGGTGCATGTCATCTGTTTAAAAACTTAAGTCAGATTAAAGAATAAAAGTATCTGTTCAGCAGAGTGGCAAAATAAGGTAGACGAGAAAAGACAACTATAGGAACAAATGGGTGTCATGCAAGTAGCTGACACTGGCATCCAGTTCTTTCGCGCAGTTCAATCAAAAACGTTGTAAAGCGCTTTCGTGTTTACCAACTTAGTGCCCAATCTGGATCCCAGACTGGGATGACAAGAAAGGGAGCACTGGAATTTTTGTTTCAATATTTGTATCCGTTCAGGATAGCGGCAAGACCATAGAGTAAAAGTGAGTTTACAACAAATGGTGTCATCCCAGTCTGGGATCCAGGTTACTATATATGAAAAGTTATTATGTTTATATACTTGCAAGTGAACAAAATGGGACCCTGTATATAGGTATAACGTCAAATTTAATTAAACGAATTTGGAAGCATAAAAGCAAAGCCATTTCCAGTTTCACGTCAAAGTACAATGTTAGTAAATTAGTCTACTTTGAGGAGTTTCAAGACATAAATTTAGCAATTAGTAAAGAAAAGCTTCTAAAAAGCTGGCAGAGAAAATGGAAAATAAACTTAATTGAAAAAACAAATCAAGAATGGAAAGATTTATATGATGAAATCGTATCTGGATTCCAGACTGGAATGACACCATTTGTTGTGCAAATTACCTTTGCAAACAAATGTGTATCCGTTCAGGATAGCGGCAAGACCATAGAGTAAAAGTGAGTTTACAACAAAGTGAGTTTACAACAAATGGTGTCATCCCAGTGCTTGACACTGGGATGGCTTTGTTGCATAGCAACCGAAAAAATCTGGCAGTTACTGACAAAATTGTATCCGTTCAGCAGAGTGGTTTAAGAAACAATAGATAGGAGATTTTGGAAAGCCCTTTTGTTTCCATGTTAAGTATAATGAAATTATCCGTTCGAGGAATGTGTTTCCTCGCTGTGATTGTGTAAAATATGAGTTTTTACGGTAAACGACATAATGCCGTATCTGCTGTTCAGCATGTCAATGGAATGTTTTCTGAATCATTCAAAAAATTCCACATCATTCTTTCAGATTTCAAAATATTTTTTGCAACTCGAGAAGCTCCTATTGCTTCAGGTAGGTAAAATATCTCCTTCAAGTAATACCTTGTACGTTTTCGCAATTTTCTGGCACGTCTGGCAAATCTAAAAACATCTATCTCATTTTTTAACAGAGCTTTTTTCAGTGCAAACAACTCAGCAGCAACATTTCTTAACCAGAACTTTGACTTCAACTATGTTTCAAAATCTCTTGATCCAACAGATTTGCCTGTTTTTATCAGCAAAGTAATTGTATGCTGCATACCTGTCAGTTACTATCAAACTATTACGATTGCAAAACGCACTATTTTTTAAAACTTTCATTCCTCTTGAATTTTATAAAACTAGCTTCATTGCTAGCAAACATCCAACACCAACCGAGTTTACCTTTATTATAGTGACTGGTTTCGTCAATATGTAGAACCTTACTCCTACTTATCTCTTGTTCGATCTGCTCATACATTTTTTTGCATTTTGAAGCAACTCTATGTTCACTATTTGATATGCTACCGACGCTTATGTTCAAATTGAAGATATCATTTACGACACTCGCTATTTCGCGTTTTGAATTTTTGTAAAACCCGCTGAACGCTGCAATTATTGACTTAACCCTTGGTCCAAATGTATCTGATGTAACACCTTCTGGTAACTTACTGCTTCTTCTTTTCCCGCATCTCCGGCAACGACCATTGATATTCCACTACATAAGCCTAATTTCCGGAAGATCAACTTTTTGATGAATGTACGGTCCCTTGCATATTGCAATCTCTCCTCCGCATTCACAAGTAGATGACAACTTTACTTTTATCACCTCATCTGCATCCATTTTGGCGCGAAAACTTCCTTTATGACCAACCTGACCACCGACGTTTCTGTCGCTCTTTGGCTTGTCCTTTTTTATTTTGTACAACTCTCTAGAGCTTGGTAGAGATGAATTTTTCGAGTTTAAACCGAGCCTCTCCTTTAATTCAGCGTTCTCTATCTTTAAAGCCTTGTTCTCTGCTTTTAAACTTTCATTCTCTCTTTCCAGCCTTTCTATTTTTGCTTCTAACTTTTCTATTTTTTGCTGTAAATTTTTGCAGAGCTCTTCTAGATCAATCATATTACCTCACGTTTACCCTATGATTATCTTTTTGGTTTATCTTGTCTACCTATTTTGCCACTCTGCTGAACGGATACACAAAATTCATTATAAAATAGCCATTTAACCTTTGAAGAAAAAATATGCCACAAAAAATGAGAGTCAGTAACCAAAACGAATATAACAAATTTCTCCAGGAAAGAGGAAATATTTTTCGTTACATCGATGAAGCTATCGAAAATTGGTATGAAAATAGTCCAAAAATGCAAGGCGGCAACTATATTTACAGTGATAAAGTCGTAATTTTGGTGCATATAATCGTCAATCTTTTTAGAGTTGGTTTAAGACAAACGGTAGGGTTTATAAAAGGATATTTGCAACAAATAGGAAGAAATTTGCAGCTATTCACAAGCATCAAAAGAAACTTAATATTAAGATAAATGATTGCAGAAAATAACATGGAAGATATCGAAATTGCTATAGACAGTACAGATATACAACAATACTCCTGAAGGAAAATAGCAAAGATAGAAAGTATTGCAGCTATAGAAAATTGCATGTAATGTTGAATATATAGCTGTAAAATACAGTAATGGTCTGATCACTATGGAGCTTGTGATTTGCTAAAAGAAGTCGATTTTCAGTATGTCATAAAAGCACTATATGCAGATAGGGCATATGATAGGCACAAGTTTTATAAATTGTGTAACGAATATGATATAAAGGCAAAAATTCCACCAATAAACAATGCGGCAGAACATCCAGAAATAGATTATATGTCTAACAGAAATGCTGCTATTAGATTAATAAAATTATACGGTGAAGATGGCGTGAAAGAATGGAAAAAGAAAGTAAATTATGGGAAAAGATCTTATGTAGAAGGTTTTTTCTCGCGACTGAAACAAACATACTGCAGACTACTTTCTAGAACAAAAACATCACATCACATCATAAACTTTTGCTGAAGCTTTCTTTATATCTTCACTTGAAAGTAGGATTAGACCAAGCCTAGATAGATACCCATCTTCAATGCTGATCGAATCTATAATTTCTTTTATGAATTCTCTTAATCCATCAACAGTATCCAGGTGTTCCCTCTTTATGTAAAGGTATAGAGGTCTTGCTAATATATATTTTCCCGATGATATATTTTCGTAAGTTGGCTCAATTCCTGCAATTGTGCTTCCTTGTATTTTATCTTGGTTCCTCATTAAAAAGCTGAAACTAAATATCCCTAAGGCGTTCTTGTTACTTTTCAATTTTTGTATTATTACGTTTTCATTAATTCCAACTTCTATATACCTTCCATCATCCCTTATACTACTACATGCTTTCTTTCTTTCTTCCTGGTCTTTATAATTCTGCTTGAAAATGCTTGAGTTCATGCATGAGTATTGATCAAGCATAATAGAATTAACCAAAGTTTCGTATGTACCTGTATTTTGATGTGGACCATAAATTTCAATTTCTGTTTTTGGTAAGGCTTGATTTACATTAGACCAAAACTTCTTATTATTTTTTACTAATTTATCATTTTCTTGAGAATATGCAGATAAAGTTTCAAATAAGTCCTTCTTTGTGAAATCAAATCTATGGCTTTGATTTGAATTTGCAATGACAATTCCATCATAGCCAATGATGATCTCTATCACTTCATTAATTTTATTCCTTTTACATAGTTCTCTTTCTACTTCCTTCATAGGGCGAGATGAAGTGGTGATGTCTGGCGTTTCTTCCCCTATTCCTGAGCAAAACATTTTGAACCCTGATCCACTTCCTATTGATTCTACAACTGGAGTCTTAAAGGAGAATACACGATTGAACTCCTCGGCTATAAATGAAATAAAAGGAAAAACAGTTGAAGACCCAACAATTCTGATGTATTTCCTGGCATCAGCATTTGACAGCGGCGTGAATAATACGAATACAAAAATCAGGAGAAAGTTTCTAAGCATTATTTTTAGTTAAGAACATAAATCTAATTATTGTAATAAAAAATCAAACTGAAAAGCTTTAATTTTCTCTTGTGATTGACCTATAGCTAATCTAATTGACCGCTATTTCAATTGCATGAACATTGTAACAATGGTGTCTGCAAGCAGCTTACTGTACGAACATTGTGATTTGAGAGCAATTTTCACTAGGAGGATGTCATCTCAGTGCCCCTATAATGTCATCCCAGTCTGGGATGGCTTTGTTGCATAGCAACCGAAAAAATCTGGCAGTTACTGACAAAATTCATTATAAAATAGCCATTTAACCTTTGAAGAAAAAATATGCCACAAAAAATGAGAGTCAGTAACTGCCATGAATATAACAAATTTCTCCAAGAAAGAGGAAGCATTTTTTGTTATATCAATGAAGCTATCGAAAATTGGTATGAAAATAGTCCAAAAATGCAAGGCGGCAACTATATTTACAGTGATAAAGTCGTAATTTTGGTGCATATAATCGTCAATCTTTTTAGAATTGGTTTAAGACAAACGGTAGGGTTTATAAAAGGATATTTGCAACAAATAGGAAGAAATTTGCAGCTATTCACAAGCATCAAAAGAAACTTAATATTAAGATAAATGATTGCAGAAAATAATATGGAAGATATCGAAATTGCTATAGACAGTACAGATATACAACAATACTCCTGAAGGAAAATAGCAAAGATAGAAAGTATTGCAGCTATAGAAAATTGCATGTAATGTTGAATATATAGCTGTAAAATACAGTAACGGTCTGATCACTATGGAGCTTGTGATTTGCTTAAAGAAGTTCATGCCATAAAAGCACTATATGTAGATAGGGCATATGATAGGCACAAGTTTTATAAATTGTGTAACGAATATGATATAAAGGCAAAAATTCCACCAATAAACAATGCGGCAGAACATCCAGAAATAGATTATATGTCTGACAGAAATGCTGCTATTAGATTAATAAAATTATACGGTGAAGATGGCGTGAAAGAATGGAAAAAGAAAGTAAATTATGGGAAAAGATCTTATGTAGAAGGTTTTTTCTCGCGACTGAAACAAACATTCTGGTTTAGTTTTCGGAACAAATCTGAGGTTAATCGTGAGAAGGAACTGCGACTCAAGTGTTATTTGCTCAATAAATTCACTGACATTGGTATGCGAAATGGCTACATGAATTTATCGTAAATTACTACCAGTATAAGGTGCGATGCAACAAAGCCATGCCAGACTGGGATGACAAGAAAGGGAGCACTGGAATTTTTGTTTCAGCATTAGCCATGCATCTGAACAGACAATGGCGTCAACTTAAGGAAAAATATCGGTGATAGTGTATAAAAATTCTCTCTAAAATTTTTACCATTAAATTACCCAAAAGCTGCAATAAATAGCACTTTTGTTGCTGTTTTATTTCAACAAAGAAGTCTAAAATGTGTCCTTTTTAGGTAAAACATGCAAAAAGGAAAAAATTTTATTCTACAAATTAAAAATATAATATACTCGAAAGCTTTTCAGAGAATCCATTGTGTTGGAAAGAACAGTTTCACGCGAACAAGAAAACTCCCTTTTACGACAGTATTTTCTATGATTTTAAAGTTAGTTAAAAAAAGTTTGGGAATAGAATGTGAACTTATGGAGCCATTGACATGTACCCTCAAAGCAAGCTTTTTCTAAAGCAAGGTATAAATACAGGTTTTAAAGAATTTAAGCATCCAAACAGCCTATCAAGATGAATCTGAGCTGGAGAGGCTATAGACTTATTGCAGCAGATGGTTCTGGTATGAGATTACCCAGCTCTGAGGAAATTGTATCCGAGTTTGGCCGCTTTAAACCAAATGGAACAACAGGCACAATGCCACCATTGGCAAGAGTTTCTTTGTTTGTTGATTTATGTACTTCACTGATTTGCAGTGCTCGCCTTGCGGCTTGGGAACAAACGTTGGCGGAAGAGCAATTACCCGAAGTTATCACTCAAATGCGTTCATTAAATCAAAAGAAATTATTATTTATCTATGATCGTGGTTATCCTTCAGTAAAATTCATTCAGCAGCATGATGATTTGGAAGTAGATTTTATTTTTCGCTTGCAAAAAAGAAATTATAGCAAGCTATGGGAACGAATTGCATCTGGCGAATCAGATTTTGATTTTATATTAGAAAATGAAAAGCTAAAAAATAAAATGAAAGGACAGAAAGTAAGAGCTGACATTAGCTAACGGAGAAACAGAGGTATTAGTTACTTCACTTTTTGATCGAGAAAAATTTACTTTGGAAGATATCAGTAAAGCTTATGTATTAAGGTGGCACATAGAAGAGTGCTACAAACGACTCAAAGTAGGAGCAGAGTTAGAGAATTTTTCTGGGGTAAATTTAGAGGCTGTATTACAAGAATTTTGGGCAAACTTGGTCATGTGCAATATATTATCGCTTCATATGTGTGATGCACAAGGGCCTTGGAACCCAGATCAAATTGCCGAGTACCGTTTAAATTTTTCAGTTTTATTTGGTGTGATGAGACAGAAACTTTATCAAGTGCTCGTTGCGCCAAAAGATTTTCAAGCCCTTTTTAAGTATACGCGCCAAAGTTAAGATCCGACCGGGAAGATTGTATAGCCGCAATAAAGTAGATAAGCCCAAACGCCATCATGTCTTTAGGAGAGTTTGCTAATGTATGCTCTTAGAACCTGTTCATAATCTCAAAAAAGTGATAAACTATGAGATGATGTATATGAATAAGGATATATGAGAAATTTATACCCAAGTGACATAAGTCGAGAACAATTTGAAAAAATCAGATCAATTCTGGAGAGTAGTAGGAAGAAAACAAAACCAAGAAAACTTGATTTGTATGATGTATTTTGTGCAGTGCTGTACGTCCTAAAAAGTGCCTGTCAGTGGAGAATGCTGCCAAAAGATTTTCCAAAATGGCGAAGTTGTTACGAATATTTTAAAAAATGGAGTGAAAAACCAAGCGAAGATACAGAAAGTACTTTGGAGCGTGTATTAAAAAAAATTAGTTGGAGAGACACGTATCAGCAATGGTCGGAAAGAAAGAACTAGTTTTTGTATAATTGATGCTCAGAGCGTAAAAAATGCAGATACTGCTGAAAATAAGGGCTACGATGCAGGTAAAAAAATTTCAGGAATAAAGCGCCATATTGCAGTAGATACACAAGGTTTACCACACGCGATTTATGTAACAACGGCAGAAGCAACCGACCGCAGCAGTGCCATGAAAATGGTCGAAAATGCTAAAGAAAAACTCTCTGAAGTTAAAAATATACTTGTTGATGCAGGCTACACTGGAGAAAATTTTGCAACACAAATAAAAGCAACTATTGGTTCGACGGTCGAAGTAATAAAGCGAAGTGAATTACACACCTTTGTTGTACTGCCAAAGAGATGGGTTGTTGAGCGTTCTTTTGCTTGGTTGGAAAAATGTAGGCGTTTGTGGAAAAATTGCGAGCGGAAACTCAACACTAGCTTACAGATGGTTGTTCTCTCCTTCATTTCTCTCTTATTACGAAGATTTTAAACAGGTTCTTAAGTTGACGCCATTGTCTGAACAGATACATTGCTTCAGGTAGGTAAAATATCTCCTTCAAGTAATACCTTGTACGTTTTCGCAATTTTCTGGCACGTCTGGCAAATCTAAAAACATCTATCTCATTTTTTAACAGAGCTTTTTTCAGTGCAAACAACTCAGCAGCAACATTTCTTAACCAGAACTTTGACTTCAACTATGCGCTTCTAAGAAACTCCCTCAACTAGTTCATCTTTTTGAACTAAGATGTAGCCAAATTCCTGTGCTTTTTTGATCAAGTTTTTTTTAACTCTCTCTTTGTAACGTGTTTCATAATAGTTCATTCCTTTTTCAATATATTCTTGCCCATACTTTAGCTGTAATAGTTTAGACTTGATCTGACAGGCGTGAATTAACTGACAGAAGAATTGACAAAGTCAAAACCAAAATCAGCATCCTGTTTAATGCTATCAATATTTTTCTGATAAGCAATATGCATACTATCAAAAAAGGTTTGCATAGGATAGCAATATTTACCTGAATGCGGTCTAGATCTATTGTAATACCAATTCTCATTATTAGGAGGACAAATAGGAGACATTGCAGAGTTGTTTAATTATGGAGTGGGTAAGAGAGGTAACAAATTTACACAAAGTGCGCTCAAGCAGGGTAATTGTATCGTATATTTTATTGCACAAAATGTTCTGTTTTATATATAACCAAAACCTCTCAACAGGATTGAGCTCAGGTGAGTATGGAGGTAGGTATATAATATCGATATTTTTAGGTACCTTTAAATTTTTTGACCTATGCCAACTAGCACAGTCCATAACGAGAAAAGTCTCTCGTATTCCTAGATATTGCGACATCTGCTCAAGAAATATATTCATGCAATCAGTGTTGACATTTGGTGCAAACAAGCTAGAACTCTCTCCATTTCTAGGATTAACCGCACTATAGAGATAGAAATTTTGCCTACCTAATTTTATTTTAACCTGTGTCCTAATGCCTTTTTTAAACCACCCATGTCCAATTTTTGAATGTGTGCCAAACCGAGACTCATCAAAGAAAAATAGCTCTTTTTCTGGATATTTGCCAATAGTTTCGTTGAGATTTTTTTTTAAACTCCTCTTGTTTGCTTTTATCTTGACCATTATGAACTGGTCTTGGAGTAATATATGAGAATTTCATTCTTTGCATATTACGGTGTACTGTGGACTTACTGATATCCAAACCAAATCTTTCCTGGATTTTTATTCTCATTTCTTTAATGGTGATATTAGGATTGTCTTGTATCCATGCTTCAACTTGTTCACGCTGACTTTGATCCAATCTAGTTTTTCTACGACGTTGAGGTGGAGCAAACAATTTTTCCTCTCTGTTAAATTTTAGGTGCTTTATCCACTCAGTCAGTGCAGTTCTTGAAATGCAACATATCTTTGCTACCGCTGTTATGCTGTGCTTTTTTGCTGCAATTACAGCATTTAGTTTTTTTGTAACGTATGCGTTATTTCTTACTTTCTTCAGCATTGCTTTTGCCGATTCCACTACTTTTTCATCCAATAATTTTGATCTTAATGCCATTTATACCTCGCTATTACACTTAGTTTAGTATGGCTTTTTTTCCATTGTTGTCTATCTGTTTGTTCTGCAGTGAGAATTGGTATAAGAATGCACCCAATGGTCTACATCTAACTGAAGTTCTGCCAAAGAGGTGTAAATTTTCTTTCTAAAGATAATATTGATCTTGCATAGTTCTGTGGAACCTTTCACATATGCCATGCTTCGGAGTTGTTGGTAAGTGCACTTACAGTTTTACTTGTAATCATCTGCTTTCCTACCTTAAGTGGTTGACAAAGTTTCTTGTCACGAAGGACCAAATGGAAGTCTGCTCGTTTTCACGCGAATTAATGTCTATCCATTTCATTACAAACTGGCATTCGCTTTCTCCATTATCCTTTACCTGCACCTTCATCAGCATTCCTTGCGGTTTGCTTGCCATATAGGCGAAATACAGGCTTACCCTGTTCCTTCTATCATACAACAGTGGGTTAGGTGGCTTCTCTATACCGGTGATTTGCGTACATCCAGAAATGAAAAATGTCACATTACCTTTTGGTCAGAGCTTGTCAGCATCTTTAGCTCTTTCGTAATTACGATACTTATGAAACTTCACTTGCGTTCACCATACCACTAAGCCTAGCCCTCCAACCACATGATGCTTGTAGTTTATGCTTTCTCTCACGATTGAGCATCTTCTTTTTCAAGAGGAGGTTCATTGTCCGCATCGCTCGGCACCAACTGGTTGCCCGATTCGCACTGATGCATAGACTCAGATGGCAAAACATCTGGTTTAATAAGTTTTAGAATCCTTTCAGTTTCTTTCTGAATGAATTCCTCTCCTTTTAAACAATATGACCGAAGACTTTCAGGTCGCACCATTTCAATTATTAGCTGAGTTCCAGTGGAATCAGTACAGAGAACATCAACAATACTTTGTTTATCAGAGGCAACTTCGGGATCCATAATAGTGCTAAGAAACTCAACTTCTTGTATTGGATTTATCTCAGTAAACCCTAAAATATCGTTCAAAAAATGTATGAGAATATTCTTATTTTTTTCCGTTCCAAATATTTTTTTGAAGGTCAAATCCAGCTTAGGGTCGAGAAACTTAGATAAAGCCATAGCCAAAATGCTTAAAAATATTAATAATTATACACACAATTATTCAACCATATTTTTGAAGATAGCTAGTTTCTGTATTTATTTTAAATTGAAGAAAGCTCAAATGTGTTTTTCACAGAATGCAGTCTGGTTACACCTTATCTTTGTTAGCTATAGCAAGTAATTGTATTTGTAATATGACAAATCACCTGCTGAAAAATCATTTTATGATCTAAATCAGTTTTTTTACAGGTAACTTCTAAGCTTATCAATTTTTCCAAGATCTTCTTAAGTTCTGAAAGTTGCAAACTTTTCAAATGAGATTTAAAGCTCTGCAATTGTTTAAAAAACAATGGAGGGCTTAGCTGATCAATCGCAGCCTGCTCACTCATTCCACCTTGCACTGACAGCAAAACGGTTTCAAGGCGTAGGAAATAATTTGATATAATGCGAATTAGCGCTATCGGTGAAAAATTTTCTTGCGATATCAATGCATCAGAAATTCTAATGAAGCGCGACATATCTTTACTTGCTATGGCAGAGCATAGATCATCAAGTGTAGCATAGTCGTTGCCGGAAGTTGAAAAGCATAATTCTATATCAGTAAGTTTTAGGTCTTTTCTCTCCCCTAAGTACAAAACTAACTTCTCAAGTTCTGAACATATAGGCAGCTTGCTATGATTAAAGTAAGATTGCAAATGGTAGATTATCTCATTTGTGCATTTTATATCATTTTGTTTCAAGTAACTTGATATAATGTCATAAAGATTGCTGTTGCTGTCCTTATAGCAAGCAATTACACCAAAAATTTTTGAACTCTCCATATAACTTTTAGTCGCAGAATTATATGGAAGATCACTTGCTACCATCATTACATAGTGACCACTTGCGTTATAATCCAATACGTTTTTTAACTCTTTGGATATACCTCCACTCACATTTATCAGCTTAATTAATTTTTTGCTGGTAAACATCGAAATGTTTGCCAATTCAGAAAACAGTAAACCGGGTGACTTATTCACTATTGCAAAATCCATCACCTGAACTGAATACTCATCCAAATTAGCAATTATTTCTTGTACATAAAAACCAACCCTACTGTTATCACTTCCATGAATTAACACACCACTTAAAGCATCAGGTTTCTCTAGGAATCTTTTAACTTTGGATGGTGTAACCCTCATGCTATCTATATGATATCATTCTCATTTGACTGTACATGAGTATCCAAAGACTCTGAGTCTCCTTGTGCAATATTATGCACATCACCTGCTACATCATCTGACTCTTCTGTTTTTCCTGTAATATAATTATAAAATTTTTTCACAGGTTGAGATATATATTTGGAAAAAAATCCTTCTTCGCTCATATTGCTTACTCCATAAAATTAACAACTTATCATTAGCATATAAATAATAGTATAGCAAAAACTATTTTGTGCTAAGATAGTGATGTTTTATAATGAGTATATTACAAAATTATTAATACTAGAGACTAAAATTAAGCCAACCTACTTAATACTAGCCTTATAAAATAAGCGACAATTAAATACACGGCTGCAACAAGTATAATTGCAGGTCCAGTTAACAAATCAAAACTTGCAGATAACATCAGACCTGATATCCCAGAAATCACAGAAAAAACTGTTGCAACAATAATCATCTGCATTGGAGTTTTCGAAATGAGCCTTGCAGATGCTGCTGGTATTAGCAAAAATGCAGCAATGAGTAATATTCCTATTAATTGGGCAGCAATTGCTATAAATATAGCAAGAGTGATTAAAAATTCTAGTCTAACAAAATTAACATTAATCTTCTCAACTACTGCTAAATCTTGATTAATTGAAATCATTAACCAATAACGCCATCTAAATATTAATATCAAAGTAACTATTAGAGAGGTTAAAAAAATCGATATTATATCACTTTGATCGAGCGTTAATATATCACCAAACAGTGAGCTAATAATACTATTATTGCCAGATGGAAGAAAAGACATAAGTATTAAACTCGATGATAAAACTACATTGGTAACAATGTTCAATATCGTATCAGCAGAATATAATCTGTTAAAATTAAGAGAAAGTAGTATAGCAAATGTAATTGCAATGAGCATTATGCTAAGCGATGGGCTAATCTTAAAGATTAAAGCAAGTGCAATACCAAGCAATGAAGAATGGGACAAACTATCACCAAGATAAGATAACCTTTGCCATATCATAAACGATCCTAAAGCGCCTGTTACTAGGCTAATTACGACTACTGCAACTAGACTGTTGATGAAAAAATCCTGGGTAAACATTTCAAGCATGCTATATGGCTATGAGATAACTGACAACAAATCTATCTTCGGATATTAAAACGTTATGGGTTCTGCATGCTGCACCGGTTGTCATAAATTCAAAATTTAAACCTTTTTGTTCCATAAGATAGGACTTCACTGAAGAACTTAGTATATTGCGTATTTTACCAGTACCTATTATCAAAATTTCTATTTCCTCTGTTAAAAAAGATTCAAAATGTTCCTTGCTATTTATATCACTTTCTTTCAATTTAATTACCTTTTCAGGAAAAACTATAATTGAGCCGCAATATTCTCTATTATTCACCAAAAATTTTCCTTCCCTGTAACCATTTATAAGATTTTTATTCTCGGAAATTAAGGGCATAAGTCAAACTATTAATTGAGTGTCACATACCCACCACTCTGGTTGCTTTTTTCTGATATTAACTGCAGCAGCTTTTGCATTTTCCTCACTATCGAATATTCCAAAGCATGATACACCACTGCCTGACATGCGAGAAAGTATAGAGCCTTCTTGTGACTCAAGTGTTGATATCACATCCTTAATTTCAGGAACAAGGCTTATTGCTATTTCTTGAAGATCGTTTCTCGTCTCTTTAAGAAGCTTCAACAAATCCTTTTCAGCGTCATCGCACCAGTTAATTGGCTCAGAAAAATTTCCTTCATGTTTGGAAAATACCTCTGGTGTAATCAAAAACTTTTTTTTCGGTTTCACAAGCACCACATTCGTAGGTAAAGAGAATTTTTTAATGTGGCATAATTCTTCGCCAATACCTCTAACAAAAACAGGCTTGCTATCTACGCTTGCTGGAACATCAGCACCGACGTTTAAGGCTATTTCATTTAAAATCGTCCTATCAACCTCCCACAGCTTTCCTAGCGTGCGTATCACAGCTCCAGCATCTGAGGATCCGCTACCTAGTCCTGCAGCAATTGGTATGTTTTTTACAACCCTTACAGTGACTTTAGTGCGTACAGGAGCATGTCTAAGCAGCAGATTAACCGCTTTCGTTACAGTGTTATACTGGTTATTTATTCTAGACTCGGAGTTTATAAATTCAACTGTAGAGTTATCATATCTAGAATCCTTCTCACCTACTTTTATCTCCAAAAAATTAGAGAGATTAGCAAAGACAAACAAACCTTCAATCAAGTGATATCCTGTTTCCTTCTTATTTACAACATGCAAAAAAAGATTGATTTTTGCAGGCGCCTTTACACAAAAACTTTTCATTATATATCTTCACTAAGACTATTTTTACATTATATGTATAATGCTATTCTAGTCAACTTTTATAAGGTTTTCGCACTTCTGATGAGATCAAATGCCATAAATCCTAATTTCTCTGTGTGGGTAAATGCGTCCGCTGGTACAGGCAAAACAAAAATCTTAATAGACAGAGTATTGAGACTTTTATTAGAAAACAAAAGAAATATTCTTTGCTTAACATTCACCAATGCTGCAGCAAACGAAATGGAGAATCGCATTCACAGCATACTCAGTAAGTGGGCAATATGTTCAGATAGTGTGTTGGCAGCAGATCTAGAACAACTAGATTTCTTTCCAATGTCATCCCAGTGCGTGACACTGGGATCCAGAAAAAATAAAGATTATTTAACAAGAGCAAGAAGGCTTTTCTCTGAACTGGAAAATCTTGGTCTAACTATACAAACCATACACGCTTTCTGTTACAAATTAATCTCCAGCTTTCCTATAGAAGCTGGCATCGCCCCAAATTGTACACTGAGTGAATGTAAAGAATTACATTCACTCATATTCAATAAAGTGCTTCATAACGAAACTGTGCAGGATGATATCAACCTTATTGCAACTGAAATTGATGAAAATAAACTACGTGATTTGCTTTATACTTTATGTGTAAAAAGATCGATGTCAGCAAATGATTCGAAATATATCAAAGATAAACTCAATGCTCCAGATGGAATTCATGACTTACAGAGTGAAACAATTGAGCACGTGGAAAGACTAGCCGAGATATTAAGTGAAGGCAGTAAAAGAGATCAGAGTTATAGTGCAATGCTCTCTGATTGGTTTAATAGCACAAAACCGTCCGTACCAAATGGTGTCATTCCAGTGCTTGACACTGGAATCCAGAAAAAAAGAACCAGTGTCAGCTACTCGGATGACACCGGAATGGAGCGGAAAGACACCAGAATAGAAGATTTAGCCAAGGTATTTCTCAAATTGGAATCAAACGAAAAAAAGAGCATATCATCCATTGCAACAAAAAGTATTTTGGAGAAATTCAAAGATGCAGAGCAAATAATAGAGAGCGTTCAGAATGTAGTATTTACCCATATAAGAGACATGAACTCTTATCAAATATTCAAGAGAACCAGCAGCTTACTTAGTATATTTAAAGTATATGTTGATCTATATAATAGCGAAAAATCAAAAAATGCACTGCTTGACTACAATGATATAATTGATTTAGCAACAAATCTTCTCAGCGACCCAGATCATAAAGATTGGATATTGTTTAACTTGGATCAAAAAATAGATCACATTCTTGTTGATGAGGCGCAAGACAATAGCATCAGTCAATGGAAAATTATAACAAATCTCTGCGATGAATTTTTTGCCGGCAATGATGAAAAGCGAACCTTATTTGTAGTTGGTGACGTAAAACAATCCATATACAGATTTCAAGGAGCAAATTCCCATCTATTCAACTATATGCAACAATACTTTCATACGAAAACTGGTTGGATATCATGCCAACTTGAAAAGTCATTTCGTTCAACTCCAGAAGTTTTGATGCTTGTAGATAGAATATTTAATAACTTCCGCGCAGAAATATCTTTTAATGATAATGAAATAAAACATGTTCCACATAGAGAAAATGATCAAGGGTATATTGAAATTTGGCCAGCGTTACCAAAGTGTAAAGAGAAAGAACAGCGAGCTTTACAAATTCCTCTGACATGCAGGAAAAATCATATAATAGCGGACCGATTACTTGCTCAAACAATAGCCAACAGAATTCACAATTGGTTAAACGAAGGGCGGATTTTAGTCGCTAAAGATCGCCATATAGAACCAAGAGACATTATGGTTCTGGTACGACAACGAAACGTGTTAGTTGATTACATAATAAGCGAACTTAAAAAAGCAAACGTGCCAGTTGTAGGCCGAGATTATTTTAGAATTATGGACTATATAGCTGTGCAGGACTTAATAGCTTTGGCTGAATTTTTACTCCTCCAGACAAATGATCTAGCTCTTGCAAATGCTTTAAAATCACCGTTATTCAATTTTACTGAGGATGATTTATTTAACATTGCATATGATCGTAAAGAGCATTCACTATGGGAAAGAATTCAGGATTATTCTGTGGTTATCTATAGTGAATTAAGCTATCTCATTAACTTATCTCGCATAGAGTCTCCTCTTGCACTATTTACACATATATTGCGTACAGGTAAGAAGAAATTTGCTGCAAGGCTAGGTCTTGAGTGCTTCGAGGTTCTAGACGAATTTATGAACCTCGTGTTGCAATTTGAAAACCCATCTCTTCAAGCGTTTGTTCAGTGGATCAAGGAGAATAATCCGGAGATTAAGAATGATATGCAATCAGAACGCAATGCTGTGCGAATAATGACAATTCACAAATCAAAAGGTCTGCAAGCTCCCATAGTATTTTTGGTTGATACAAACACAGTGCCAAGAAACAGTGAAAGCATTATCTTTGATGGAACGGAAGTGCCATTTTGGTGTGGAAAAAACAACAATGCTTATTGTGATCAAGTAAAAAGAGAGAAAAAACTAGAGGATTATAATGAATATTTGCGTTTATTATACGTAGCACTCACGCGTGCTGAAGATGAGTTATACATCTTAAGTAAAGAGCCAGTGCAAAAGTGCTCTTGGTATGACCTAATCACTCAGTATGGAGAACCATATAAAAAGAAACAAAGGAGTTTACAGCCAATATTTAAAGAAAAAGTTGAAGTGCTATGTGTGAATGCAAACTACCCTTACATTTATAAAAAACGTGATTATTTTGATATTCCGGTCATTTCCCTTCCACCAGCTTTAGCCCACTCTTCGGTGTCATCCCAGCGTCCTCCCCTGTCATCCCAGTGCTTGACACTGGAAAAAGAAGAAAAGCCAGCATCAGCTACTCACTCTTCGATATCATTTCAGCACGTGACGCTGGAATCCAGTGAAAAAGAAGCCTGGATCCCAGTGTCAAGCACTGGGATGACAGATGGTTATACAAGAGGCTTAATAATCCACAGCATATTGCAGTATATGCCCAAGATAGAAAAAGAAAGGAGAAAAAACTGGGTCAGAAAATATCTTGACAAGATAAACACCAGCGAAGATAAGGATGAAATTTACAGTAAAATATTAGCCTTTAATGAAAAATATAGCTATTTGTTTGACTTAGAGGGCAAATCAGAGATTACACTGAGTGGAACAATTGATGGCGAGTCAGTATTAGTACGACTAGATAGGCTATGCATAACGCAAGATAAAGCAATCATAATTGACTACAAATCACACCGTAACGTTTCTGTTTCCTCATTAAATGAAATAAAAAAACAGATGTTGATCTATAAAACCTTAGTACAAGAGATATATCCAAACAAGCAAATAGAGTGCGTGGTTATTTATATGGAGGATTTAACTCTGCAATCTGACTTTTGATGAAACTTGATTGCAAGAGTGCGGTAAAAAGTATTTCAAAGTCTATAGCTCCTACGTCATACCGCCGCGCCGCTAACAAGTAGCGGGATGACGTAGGGGTTGCCGAGATTCCAGTCTGGAATAACGTCCTCCTTTGTCATCCCAGTACTGGGATGACAGGAACGGAGATGGTTACTGGAATGACGCCTCACCATGTCATTCCAGTGCGTGACACACAACTGTACGAACATTCCCGTATTCATTATGCAATTACTAGGCTACCATAGTTTTCCGGGTCCCAGTGTCCGCTACTTAGATGGCACCCTGCCTACTATCAAAAGCTATAACAACTTACCTATTATGCTGCTCCTGGCACCTTCCCATTCACGTTTTGTTGTTCTTTCGTTTCATCCACTTTAGTACTAGGCTTTGACAGCATGTATGTAACACCACCAACTGCCAGTGTCGCTGTTGCGATTGCAGCAACGGCTATTACCACAGGCATTAGTTCAACCGCAATTGTTCCAGTTGCTAAAAAATGTCACTGCTATTGCAGCGCCTAATACCGCAACTGAACCACCGACAAAAAACCCTTTCATGGCCGCTGATGTAGGTTGTTTTTTCTCTGTTTTTCCTAGAAGACGTGTTGTACCTTTATTATCATCCTTATCTTGTGGTAATTTGTTTTTTTCTTCTACTTTTTTCAGAAACTTCCCTGTGTAGTCACATGGAGGTTTTCCATACTTATCTTTTGCATCAACATCAATTCTCTTTGCTTTGCATAGAAATTTCAATACGTCTTTTTTGTTCTGTGAGCCAGCCATAAATAATAATGTCCGTTTATAACCTCCACATTCAAACCTGTAATTTATATCAAAATCAACTCTTTCCCACTTTTCATACTCATCTTTATCTTTTACTTTTAATCTCTCTTTTATTTTTTCAATTACATTATTTTCATTTAGGTTTCCCCCCTCATTGTTAACTGCACTTAATATTTCTTCCCACTGCTTGTATTTCATTGTCATAACTTTACCTATTGCTTTAAATGATATTTTTAATTACCACATTATAGCAAGAAAGTCAATCTCATTACTTAAGTAATACCTGGTATCAGAAAAAAACAGCATTAATTACTTGCTATTAGACTTCTTACATTACCTCCTGTCATCCAAACTGCCAAAGGTTACTCAAAAGGTGGTTATACAAGAAATCTATTATAAATTATTTAGGCAGAGCCTAGAGTTTTCTACCTATAACTCACTTTCACGCAATATTGATCGTTCTTAAAAAGCAATCTAACATTTTTTATTCCTTGATTGCGAAGCTTCGATGCAGCTGACTTAGCAGCCTGAGCACTTTTAAAAAATGCAACATATCCCTTACTTTCTGCACTGTCTTGTTTTGGGTGACGTTTCTGCATTTCTTTTTCATACTGCTTTCTATAATGAGGAGTATTTTGTATCAATTGTTCTGACATCTTTCTTAGGTATTGGACTTTTACCTTTGCAAGCCCTACTTTATGAAATCCTAAGACTTGAGCTGCTTTTTCTGATAAATCTATTATTCTGCCTTCAATAAAAGGCCCTCTATCATTAACCCTTATAACAAGCTTTCTTCCATTTTCTAAATTAGTGACAAGAACAAAGCAGGGTAGAGGCAGAGTCTTATGCGCTGCAGAGATCAAGTGACGGTTAAACACTTCACCATTTGCTGTAAGCGTGCCATGATCTTCTATTCCATACCACGATGCTATCCCTATCTCTTCATATTGTTTACAGTTTTTTGGATAATAAGTTATACCATTTATTGTGTAGCTGCTGCCAATTTTATAATGACCTGCAGTGCAATTAAACCTGTTGCTAACACTGCAACTACTCATCAAAACGAATATTAGACATAGGAAGGCTAGGTTTTTTATCATTGTATTTAGTGAAAGGGTTCGATACCATGAGGATTTTAAATTATACTATAATAAATTTAGTAATAAGTAAACGTTTACTGCTCAATATGAACAAAGCTCAAATACATATAATTGGTATAGGTGGAATTGGAATGAGTGCCATTGCTGAAATTCTTCACAATTCCAATTACAAAGTTCAAGGTAGTGATGCACAATCAAACAACAATATAGATAGATTACGAGAGCTGGGTATAGAAGTTTACATTGGTCACAATGCTAATAATATAAGCAAAGCTGAAATAGTCGTACATTCTTCTGCAATAGAATCTGATAATGTGGAGTTAGTTGCAGCAAGAAATAACAATAAAACCATTTTGCATAGATCAGACATGCTTGCTGAACTTTTAAGAGATAAATATGTAATAGCAGTTTCAGGTTCGAGCGGTAAGACAACGACAACGGCAATGATTGCTTCCATTTTTGATCATTCTAATATTGATGCAACTGTAATTGTGGGAGGAATACTGAATTCATATCAAAGTAATTCAAGACTTGGAAGGGGTGACATTTTTTTAATCGAAGCTGATGAGTCTGATGGAACCATGCTAAAAATTCCTGCAAATATTGCTGTTATAACGAGTATTAACGACGATCATATGGATCATTACGGTACATTTGACGATATCAAAAATGCATTCTCTCAATTTATAAATAAGTCAGACTGTGCGATTCTACCTGATTCTATAGACATTAATGATGATGCAAGTAACTCTATAACGTTTGGGTTTGAAGATACTGATAAACCTTTTTCTGTCACCCAAATTGGGATCCAGAAAAAAAAATCAGTGTTACACGCTGCTAAAATGAGTAATGTCAGAGCAAGTAACATTAAGCAACACAATAACAGTATAGAATTTGATGTGTTGATTGATATAGTCGAAAGACAAGATTTATAATGGAATTTTCTGCTTATCAGAAAGCAGCAATTTTTTGTCTTTACTTTAAATTGAAGAAAACTCAAATGTGTTTTTCACAGAATGCAGTCTAACAGTATAATTATTTATCACTAGCCCCTACTAAAGTGATCTCCTTTATTCTCTCATCTGCTAATATTTTTAATTTCTCCCCATATCTATAATAATTTCGCTTTATAACG
This sequence comes from Wolbachia endosymbiont of Oedothorax gibbosus, assembly GCF_936270435.1. Lineage (NCBI taxonomy): Bacteria > Pseudomonadati > Pseudomonadota > Alphaproteobacteria > Rickettsiales > Anaplasmataceae > Wolbachia > Wolbachia endosymbiont of Oedothorax gibbosus. The sequence continues at coordinate 837,315 of NZ_OW370567.1, read as the reverse complement.
TATAACTCATCAGCAGCATCATCATCTAATTTAGGGTAATATGCGTAATCGCAATTTTCTTCAATGCCCTCAATGCTTATAGATGATGCTAAAAGTGGAAATAGAATTAATAGTAAAGTTAGTAGGATTCTTGTACACCACGTCCTGGGTAGCGCGTGACCAGTTTTTATTACCTGTAAGTTTTCTGGACCCCAGACTGGGATGACAAGAAAGGAGTACTGGGATGACAGAAGATAGTGTAAGAAATTTCGTAAAAAGCTTTTCATACCAACTATTTAAACTCAATTGTGTTATAAATGTATTAATAACGAAAAAAGAAAAACTAGATTTAATTTTTATTTGCGATTTATCTATTAATTAACCGTGAAAGGTTACGTGTAATGCTCCTTCACATAATTATCAATAATTGCCTTAAATTCTTCAGAGACATTATCACCTTGTAAAGTTTTGAAATACTTGCCGTCTTTGTAGACTGCTGAAACAGGTTTTTCTCCATATCCAGGCAAGCTGATTCCCAAATTTGCGTGTTTGCTTTCTCCAGGACCGTTTACTATGCATCCCATAACAGCGATGCTCATATGCTCTACACCTGGATTCTTTTTCTTCCATATCGGCATATGAGTTTTTATATAGCCATTCACCTCTTCAGTTAATATACGAAAACGATCGCTACTTGTGCGCCCACAACCAGGACATGAATTAACTTGAGGGTTAAAGTGTCGCAAGCCTATAGACTGCAATATTTCCTGACACACTATCACTTCATTAGTACGCGATTCACCAGGGCGTTGAGTTAAAGAAGCACGTATTGTGTCTCCAATACCATTTTGCAATAAATAAGTAAGCCCTGCTGTGGTATTTATCACGCCTTTATTGCCCATACCAGCTTCAGTTAAGCCCAAGTGCAAAGCATAATTAGAAAATTTTACAAGCGCTGTGTAGACCGAAATTAAATCTTGTACTCTACTGACTTTACACGAAATGATTATTTTATCTGCACTGAGGCCAATTTCTTCAGCTTTCCGTGCGCTATTAAGAGAAGACATTACAAGTGCCTTGCGTAATACAACGTCAGAAGGTTTTGGATCACTGAACAAGGAGTTTTCATCCATTAGTTTTTGTGAAAGGTACTTATCAAGACTACCCCAATTTACTCCAATTCTGACAGGAAGATCATGTGTTATTGCATACTCTATAACTCTTTCAAATTTTTCATCACGTTTGTCGCCAAAGCCTACATTGCCTGGATTCATCCTAATTTTACCCAGCATTTTGATGTTGTCTGGATAATCTTGAACTAATTTATCTAGCTCATATTGACCGCAGCCTACCAATATTTTACCGTCAAAACCTTCTTTATTTATCTCTTCTACTATATAAGGTATTGCCCTTGCTACTTCCTCTGAATTCAAAGCAATCCGTACTAACTCTGAACCTGCGCGCGCTAGTTCTGTTATTTCTTTTGCATAATGTTTTGCGCTACTTTTTATATTATCAGAATCTATATGCACACCAAGCGCCATAGATTGTACAACTACAGGATTATTTCCGCCTATCTTTACTTTTCCAACTTCTACAACATGAGTTTTGTGCCTGGAAATTGGCGATAATTCATATGCATCGTCATTCAATATCAGATCTTTATCTAGCATACTTATTAATTGTGATACTATTTTACTGTGTCAGCTACGCTGCCAAATGAACTCGAACCATTCAAACTATAAGCATCTACGTTATCCAAATTAGCAATAGAATCATGTGAGCACGTTCTTCTTGAAGGAGTTTCTTTTATAGTGATATTTATAGGAGAAACTTTCTTTTCTCGTGTTGAAGTAACTTTCTTCTCTTCTTGTTCATGCTGCTCGCTTTCATACTGGGAAACTGGCTCTTGATCTATAAATACAGCACCCTTTAAACGTGCGATATTAATACCATGCTGATTTATCATAGCGCTCTCTTCATCGTCAACTATGCACGCTTCCATGTCATTTGGCTCATTATCAAGACTAGCAATTTTTTTCTCTTTTAATTTTTTGATTAGATCTTCTTTATTTATAGCTCGATCTTGTGACTTTTTTTTCTTGAGCAATTCCCTACGCTTCTCATACAGTTTATATGACTCAGCAAAATCCTCATCTGTATGAAAGTTTGCACCACCAGGGTTACCAGGAGGTATGTATTTCTTACTGAGCTTAGATTTAGCTCCAGCACTATGCACAGTAAAAAAGCTAGAAACCAAAAATATTAATATAAACAAAACTTTAGAAAAAATCCTAAGCATATGGTGCTATAGTAAATATCGTGTTTTAAAAGATAGCAATTAACAAACTTTAAGTAAACCAGAATCTTTACTAACTTTACAATACAAATATTTTTCTAAAAAGTGATATGTTTGCTATCAAAAAACCTACATAGGCTAAGAGAAGAGTAAGGTGTTACAAGCTATGTAACACCTTCTTAAGAAGAGTGTTATGCAGCTAAGTTAACTTTTATAGTTATTCGGCTTTTCAGAAATATCTACACCTGCATTAAGTTCTGTGTTTGGTGTATCTTGATCAAGCGAGTTCTTTTCTTTCTCCCTCTCAAGCTTAACTCCCTGATAGATACAGAATGCAACAAAAGAAGCGACCGCTATTGCGGCAACAGCAGTGGCTATGGTACAAATTAGTAGTGTTTTTTCTTGTTCTCCTACTGCCTCTGTAAGTGTTTCCACTTTTTCTTCCACGTCTGCAAGTCTTTCCTGCAAACCGTCTAAATACTTTTGTATACTTTCGAACCGTTCAGCATCGATCTTTTGAGTTGCCTGCAATTCCTCTAACCTGCTAAATGCAATTTGAAGTTGATCAGCGTTGATCTGTTGACCTTTTTGCAATTTTTCTAATGCACTGAATGCCTTTTGAAACTGCTCAGCATCCATCTGTTGAAGTTTTTCTAGTGCTTTTATTGTCGATTCATTAGAACCGAAAAAAAAATCATGAAGCCAATTTGTTGACATTTTTACCCCCTAGTTAATTAATATATTATAATTATACGTTCTCAGTACTTAAATTAGTATTAAATCAATTGTCATTATGTATTGACTTTTTAATAATTTTGTTTAACTTGCTTTTTGAAAGTGCGGAAACTTAAATTAAGGTATTACAAGATTGTTATTCAACCAATATCTCTCTCTTCCCTGAGTAACTTGGTGCGCTGACAATACCTTCCTTTTCCATTCTTTCAACAATATTTGCAGCTCTGTTATAGCCTATTCTAAGCTGCCTTTGAATGTAACTGGTTGAAACTTTTTGATCCCTTTGAATAATGGCCACTGCTTGATTGTAGAGGTCATTTTCTTCATCCTCTGCTTCACCTTCTGATTCCACAGAAGAATTTTCATCTTCTTTGGTAATTTCCTCCATGTAATTTGGCTCACCTTGCATTTTCAAATGATCAACTATATCTTGCACCTCATCATCACTCACAAATGGACCGTGAACTCGAATAATCTTACCACCAGAAGCCATGTAAAGCATATCACCCATACCGAGTAATTGTTCAGCCCCTTGTTCGCCAAGTATTGTGCGGCTATCTATCTTAGAAGTAACAGCAAAACTGATTCTTGTTGGAAAGTTTGCTTTTATCACACCTGTTATCACATCCACAGATGGGCGTTGTGTTGCCATTATGATATGTATTCCTGCAGCTCTGGCCATTTGCGCCAAACGCTGAATGGAGCACTCTATTTCTTTGCCGGCAACAAGCATCAAATCTGCCATTTCATCCACGATCACTACAATATACGGAAATGTTTCCATTTTGATTGGCATTTTTTCAAACAGAGGTTTGCCTGTTGTTGAGTTAAAGCCAATCTGTACAACACGTTCTAATTCTATCCCACTATTCATCGCTTCTGTGATTTTTTGGTTATAGTTTATTACGTTGCGCACATTCAAATACGACATCATGCGATAGCGATTTTCCATCTCTTTTACTATCCACTTAAGAGCGACTACAGCCTTTTTTGGCTCTGTTACCACTGGCGTTATTAGATGTGGTATTGCATCATATATTGAAAGCTCAAGCATTTTTGGGTCGATCATTATCATCTTGCATTCATCAGGATTTAATCGATAAACGAGTGAAAGAATCATAGTGTTAATTGCAACTGATTTACCAGACCCTGTGGTTCCAGCAACGAGCAAGTGGGGCATTTTAGTTAGATCTGCAATCACTGGTTTTCCACTTATTTCTTTGCCAAGTGCAATTGGAAGATTTAAGTTCGCATTTTGGTATTCTGGTGATTCAAGCAAATCACGCAGCATTACAATTTCCCGTTCCTTGCTCGGCAACTCTATTCCCATAGCATTTTGCCCACGAATTATTGAAATACGTGCAGAGAGTGCACTCATCGAACGTGCAATGTCATCTGCAAGGCCAATTACTCTTGCAGATTTTGTACCAGCTTGTGGTTCAAGTTTGTATAAAGTCACAACCGGCCCATAGCATACACTGATAATTTTTCCTTGCACGCCAAAATCACTCAGGACTTGTTCCAGCAGAGATAAATTTTTATTGCTCTCCATTTCATTCAGCTGCTTTCTCTGCAAAGACTCCTCTGCTTTAGAAAGTAAATGAATGCTTGGAAACTCGAACTCACTGAAAATTTCTTTGGTAGCTTTTTTCTGTCTTTCTTTTGGTTGTTGTTTAGTAGTGATTTTAGTTCTATGTTTTTCTTCTACTACTAATGGTGCAATTGAATACTCAGTAGTTTTATGTGATCTGAAGAATGGAACATTTACAAATAAGCAAACTATTTTTTTACATAAGAAGAATAGAAAGTAAGTTATTTTCTTCCAACCAACCAATCCTACAAGACCTATTGATGTTACTATCACAAATATATAAAACGGACAGTTATTAATTAGTGTATTCCCTATTATTCCACTGTGTCTGTACCTTGCAGTGATGCCTAGCGAAAGTTGTGGTAGTATAGCACATATCCCTAAATTGATTAATATTAAATAGAGAATTTTCAGCGACCTTTTTGATATCAACAAGTAAACTATGGTTGTAGCTATTGTAACACTAGTTAATCCAAGAAATTGAACCAATATATCAGCTAAATATGAACCTACTATTCCACCTAAATTTGTCACTTCCTTATTTGTAGCCGTGTTTAAGGAAGGATCTTTATAGTTGTAGCTAAAAACTGATATATATACATATATTAAAAGGGATAGATATATTGCTGATTTTAGATATTTTTTTAACATCTACCTAAAATAGTAAGCTACTGTATATTTTACAAAGTGAATTGTTATTAGCAATATCATTATAGATAAATCTAATCCATTGAACGGTGGTATATATCTTCTAATAATCTTTAGTGGTGGATATGTCAATTGGTTCAAGATGTGCATTATGCTACTGACAATTTCATTATATATGTTCACCATATTAAGCTTAACCAGCCAGTTTAAGACAACCCAACATATTAGAATGAAGCTATAAAGATCAAGTAACGTGTTGAGTAGATATATGATTGGATGCATACATATCTATTACACGAAAGATATATAAAAGACAAGTATTTAGACTTTTTAAACTCAAAATGTTATTTTTGCTGAACCAAAAAAAACTTCATTTTTTGAGCTGCACCTAAGGTAGGAGGAAGGAGTGCTGTATAAAAATATATATTGTTTATAGCAGTAAGTCTAAAGGCATTTTATTATAGACGTCTTTTCTGTGTCCTGCTGTGGCAACAAACACCTTATGTTTTGCAATATTTACAGTATAAATAACTCGGTAATCACTAACTCTTATTCTTCTATATCCTTTTAGTCTGCCACGTAATGGTTTACCAAATTTAATTGGATCAGTTGCAAGCCGCTCATTTATCGTTTTTGGAAGATTTGGAAAATCTCTTTCAGTAAAGTTTTTTGAGTAGACAATATCGTATTCCAGTTTATGTCCTCGCCCTTTCAGATAGCACTGTGCTCCAGTCTACATCCTCACATTCCTTAACAGTTTTATATAACGCAATATCTTCTACTTCGCACTCAATTCCTTCTATGACTAACCTTTTTGCTAGTTCTTGAACGGATTCCTTGGTGATTTCAGCTAACTTAGCAAGGTTATGTGAAGTTTTTGGATCGAAGGTTATACTAATTCCTGAATCTGCCATATGTTTTACCAAAGTCTACTAACAATTATACAACATTTTTCTGAATTTTTCAATAAAGAAAGTTGATGATATGTAAGAAAAATTTTGCCATCTGCGTTAATAAACAATTAAAGATTTAGCATATTTGTCTACGATAGTATTCCTCTATTCTATTACTTAAGTTAGACCACTTTTTTCTATTAATATTTTTTGTTTACAAAAATTACTCATCACGTAGTTGATCTATGGATATAATACTGCCGTTTGATAATTTTTCAGCACATTTTTCACTTTTGTATTCTTTATCAGAATCGATACTAAATATTAAAACATCTCCTGAAATTTTATCACGAAACTCACTAATAGCAAAAAACGGTATAGTAATTCGCTCTTGTTTTCCTTGAAAACTCAAACTGACGCTAAATTTATCCTCAGAAACTTTTAAATCATAGAATTGATGCTGTAATATAACAAGCATTTGAGTAGGGTATGACTTTTTCAAATGACCTGGTATGGTCACACCATTAAAATATGTGAAAAATAATATTTCTAAGTGAGGAGTAAAAACATTGCCTGATATAACATCTAAAGTCTTTTTGATAACTTGAAACTTGGCAGAATTAAGCAGTTTTTTGTAATCTGTTTGTTCCATATAACTTTCACATACGTAAATTTTGAGGGAACTTCTGTTACCCGGCGTTCCCTGAACCGTGCTTATAGCAATGAAGTTATAGTGCTTAAATTAAGCAGCTATTGCAACATCGCCTTTCAGCAGCAAATTATTATCGTTTGCATTTAAATTATGAACTCTTAGCGGTGGTGTCTAACCGAGCAAAGCTACCATCTTTACTATGCATGTCGATCCTTATTCGCCCCCATATAAATTAAAAAACATGGTGGAGGCGCCGAGTACTGCCCTCGGGTCCAATACACCTATTACAAGGTAATTTTATTGCTATAGTACACAAAATGTACATAGCTATTATATAGCAACATTAAATAAATGTCAAGATATTTAACTCCAAGTTGATTGGTAGCTAAAATAAAATTAAGATTTCCAGTATTTGGTAGAAACTTATAACTTTGGCATTAACATCCTGAAATTAATTGTATTACTGAATTATTAATAATCTAGTAATAGTGCCTGCTATGTAGCTAAATTTTCCTTTAACTTAAGCTATATGTAGCTAAAATAACTTGGGTTTGCCGACAACCGTCATCCCGCTGCTTGTTAGCTGGATCTAGAGATACCGGGGCGGTATGACCCTGACTTGCATTAGCTATGTATAATAAAGGGAATCTATGACGAAAGAATCATTGATAAAAACTGATGTAGTGAAAGTTGAAGACAAAAAAGCGGTAAGGAGCTTTTTTAAAATACTAGGTGGAGTGGCAGATGCTGTAAGATCGTGGATTGGTAACATCAGTCCTGATTTAAGCAACAGTCGCGATATCGATAGTTTAGTCTTGAAGATGAACGAGTGCTTAAACCCAAAGGGAGGGGAGGTTTCAGCACGTAAGAACGCTGTATCTCTTGGTAATTTGTACTTAAGCTTGTCAGAGAAAGGTAAAATAAAATTTCTACAAACCCTGGCAGAAAAATTTAATCCGAATAAAGCGGAAATAGATGAGAAAATAAAGGAGTACAAGGAAAATCCCGAGTTAAACTATAAATTTGAACAGGATTTAATAAAAATTCTTGAATCACCACGTTCTAAAATATTAAAGCAATTTATTTCTTTACCAGAGGGCCTGAAGTTTATTGTTGACATGCGTTCTGATGTGCTTAAGCTAAAGAACCAATATAGAAGCTTGAATCCACTAGAGAGCGAATTAAAAAATATACTCTATACTTGGGTTGATGTTGATCTACTCGATCTTCGCCAAATTACTTGGGATTCACCTGCATCATTGTTAGAAAAACTTATAAAATATGAAGCTGTGCATAAAATTTCCTCTTGGGGCGACCTAAAAAACAGACTAGACTCTGATCGTCTCTGTTTTGCTTTTTTTCATTACAAGATACCGAACGAACCTCTAATTTTTGTAGAGGTTGCATTGGTGGATAAGATTGCAGATAGCATTCAACATCTTTTAGATGAGTCGGTACCTTCAAATGATCCAAGTAGTGCAAGCACTGCTATATTCTACTCAATATCAAATACTCAAGCAGGATTGTCTGGAATTAGTCTTGGTAATTTCTTAATCAAAAGGGTTGTAGAAAAGCTATCACAGGAGTTTAAAAGTATAAAAACATACGCAACTCTTTCTCCAATACCTGGCTTTACGAAATGGCTAAAAAACCAAGATGTCACTTTATTACCCCAGTTATGGATTAACCAACGAAGTAAAGCTGAGAAATACAGGGCTTTTTCGATTGCATTGAATAAGAAATGAGGGTAGAAAAAATATGTACCAAGAAATTTACTGTGGATCTATGCCGAGTGTGCTCAAGTTCAAATTTGTTTTTTAGGCAGCCAAAAACCGTTTCAACAATCGATCTTTTCCCTAGTAAAATCTTCTCTTTCAGCGAAATCAGTGCATTTTTCATACCTTTTTTCACTTTAGTGACGAGTTTTAGACCTCTATCGAATAGTTTCTCAAAGAGCTCTTTCTTTATATAGCCCTTATCTCCAAACAAAAGTCCAGTTAGTTTTTTGGTTAGAGTTGGTACAGGTTTTCTGTCATCGACGTTACCTCTGGTTAGCGTAACACCTTGAATTTCACCTATTTCATTGATTACTACATGTAATTTAAAACCAAAAAACCAGCCGTAAGTATTCTTTCCTAACTCTGCTAATCCTTTGAAAACCTTATTTCTTGAGATTCTTTTTCGATGGCATACTGCTATTGAAGTAGAATCTATGTAGGAAATCCCGGTCATTTTTGCTTGTTCACAAAACCATTGCAAAAGTAATGCTAAATACCACAAAACTCGCGGCTTTAAGGCAATAAATCTGTGATATGAAGGCAGCTTTGAAAACTCTGATCTATAGAATAACTGAAGATAACAAAGATAAAAAGCCTTGAAGTTTTTACATGGTGATTTATGGTATAATAGGATTATGGTTAGAATTTCTGAGTGCGCTATTTCTGGTACTCTGGTTGGTTTTTTGCCGTTTGATAAGAACCTATTTGCAAAATTATCATCTACCGCACGACAAAAATCCTCGACGCAACAGTACAGTTCTGTAATATCTTTCTTCATGGGTAACCTCTTATTATTACTAAAATACTCGAGTTTACCCTGTTTCCCTCTTCTTAGTTATACTTTTATCTATTTTCTAATCCATAACTGAGGTTTATTGGGCAAACTAAATATAAAACAATCTAGTGCAGAAATTTTAGAAAGTGCAGAGCAATTAAAAACTAATGTTGAATGTACAAATGAAACTAAACAATGCATGCTTAAACTTTGTGCACATTATTTGCTAAAAGTTAAGAACAATAGTGGCGGTGCTTATGATCCGGTGGCGCATTTTCATTTAAGCAATGGTGCATCGATAAAACAATTAAACTGGATGGCGGATACTTCTAAAAATGGTATTAGTCAGTCGGCTGGAATGATGGTAAATTATCTGTATGAGTTGCCTAAAATAGATAATAATCATGAAAACTACATGGTTAATAAAGTGATTTCCTGCTCGAAAAAAGTGTCGTCTATGTTGAAGGAGTGATAGATAATATTCAAGTTTATATTATAGTTCTACATGCAAACGTGTTAAAATAAGTGTAGCGAAAAATTAGACAAATCGATACAGGATAAGTCAGTAATAAAATCGCCTATGTATGATAACCTGGTTGAAGATATTAAAGAAAGTCTGGAGCTAATTAAAAAAGATTATGTCAAAAAGAAGAAATAATAAAAGAGCTTGAAAATATCTACAAAAGGCTTATAGGAGCATATGGAATTATTCAAACAAATTGTTGCTATAAACATTCTTCAGGTAACAGTGAACCTTTGAGTGACAAGTATAATATTGAAGTAGCTTATAAAAACTTAAACACAGTGGTAGAAGCTTTAAAGCTACTTGATAATGGTAACGATGGTAGAAGAGACACACTTAATCGAGTTATATCACTTCAGAAAAAAATGAAAGAAGCGCTAGAAAAAATGCAACAGCAGCAACCGCCACAAAGTGCAACGAATCAAGGTAATGATGTAAACGAATATCCTGACGATGCTAATGAAAACGAATACTGTGAATTAGAGAAAAAAGCCAATGCAGAATTCGGTAAATATATAGAAAATGGCGCTATTGATTCAGTATCAATAGAGAAAACTTCCAGTGGTAATCTTTGTGCAACAGTAAAACTACAAGATAATAAGAATGAAAACACAGACATTAAAATAAGTGAGTTTTTAAATAGTAAATTCTGTATAGACAACAAAATTGTTGGTTTCTCAATATTAAATAGTAGTCAGGAAGAAGTTATAAAAGGCTACAGAGATGATAAAAGAGAGTAAGGTACTATGATTTAGGTACCACAGCTCAATATGGAATGAAGTTTAATTGGTATGTAGGTGAAAGAGAATGTAGCATTACATTAAGTGCTAATAGCAATGGCAGTATTAAAATAGTGGGTGATAAACCAGCCGATGAAGATTTGGAAAAAAATAAAGATGTAAGGATTAAAGTTGGTGATCGTGATCTAAGCCTTGTTAACCCCAGTTATGGATTAACCAACGAAGTAAAGCTGAGAAATACAGGGCTTTTTCGATTGCATTGAATAAGAAATGAGGGGAATGTTCAAAAAAGTGTGTCAAACCGCATTTTTAATTCAACTCAATTTTCAATCTACCAGGAAAGAAAATATCAAGTTGAGATATAGTTAAAGCCCAATTAGGTATAGCCATAATCCAATTTTGCTCTGCCTTTTTTATAGCACAATATACCTGTTTGTACAAGGCATTTGTACTAGTAAATGAGCCCTTAGTTTTAGTGAATTTTCTAATCTGTCTATGCAACCCCTCAATAGGATTGGTGGTATAAATCAGCTTTCTAACTGGCCCAGAATACTTAAAATAACCAGATAAATTTTCCCAATTATTTTGCCACGATTTTATAACCAAAGGATATTTTTCACCCCATTTTTCTTCCAGCTCAAGCAAATAATTCTCAGCGATTTCTTTACTTGAAGCACGATATATTTTCTTCAAATCGTTCATGAAAACTTTCACATCTTTGCTGGATACATATTTCAATGAATTCCTTATCTGATGCACTATACATAGCTGTACTTCTGCTTTAGGAAACACACTATTTATTGCTGCAGGAAAACTTTTTAGACCATCGACGCAGGCAATCAGAATATCCTCTACTCCTCTCTCTTTTAGGTCATTTAATACCCCTAACCAGAAGTTGGCTCCCTCACTTTCGGCTAAATAAAAGCCTAGTACCTCTTTTCTGCCATTTTGATCTACGCCTAATATATTATACATGCATTTACTTACGCAATGCCCGTCCTCCTTAACTTTGAAAAACATGCCATCCATGAACACTATTGGGTACACAGACTGCAATGGGCGACTACGCCATTCGTTGATTACCGGTAGCAATTTGTCGGTAATACTTGATATCTCTGCCGCCGATATTTTGTGATCATAAATTTCCTCAACGTGTGACGCTATATCTCTATAACTCATACCACTGGCAAATGTGCTCAAGATCTTCGTTTCAAGCTCTGGATGTAAGTTTGTTTGCCTTTTTTTGACTATTTGCGGCTCAAAACTTCCTTCTCTATCCCTTGGCGTCAAAAGTTCAAATGAACCGGCACTTGTCCTTAAAGTCTTTCCATTTCTCCCATTTCTTCGATTATTTTCTTCGCTTTCAGCCAACAAGTGATTTTCTATTTCACCTTCCAAACTTGCCTCCAGCAGCTTTTTTATCAATGGTGTTAATACTCCGTCCCTTCCCGTCAGCGGCCTTCCTTCTCGTATAGACGACAGGATATTTGTTTCTAATTCTTTATAATCTACCAATCCAGTAGTTTTATTTGCTATTCTTTGATTCATATGTGAAACCTCCATTTTTTTTATATCAATTTATTACTTTTTTTTCGGTTTGACACACTTTTTTGAACATTCCCGAAATGAGGGTAGAAAAAATATGTACCAAGAAATTTACTGTGGATCTATGCCGAGTGTGCTCAAGTTCAAATTTGTTTTTTAGGCAGCCAAAAACCGTTTCAACAATCGATCTTTTCCCTAGTAAAATCTTCTCTTTCAGCGAAATCAGTGCATTTTTCATACCTTTTTTCACTTTAGTGACGAGTTTTAGACCTCTATCGAATAGTTTCTCAAAGAGCTCTTTCTTTATATAGCCCTTATCTCCAAACAAAAGTCCAGTTAGTTTTTTGGTTAGAGTTGGTACAGGTTTTCTGTCATCGACGTTACCTCTGGTTAGCGTAACACCTTGAATTTCACCTATTTCATTGATTACTACATGTAATTTAAAACCAAAAAACCAGCCGTAAGTATTCTTTCCTAACTCTGCTAATCCTTTGAAAACCTTATTTCTTGAGATTCTTTTTCGATGGCATACTGCTATTGAAGTAGAATCTATGTAGGAAATCCCGGTCATTTTTGCTTGTTCACAAAACCATTGCAAAAGTAATGCTAAATACCACAAAACTCGCGGCTTTAAGGCAATAAATCTGTGATATGAAGGCAGCTTTGAAAACTCTGATCTATAGAATAACTGAAGATAACAAAGATAAAAAGCCTTGAAGTTTTTACATGGTGATTTATGGTATAATAGGATTATGGTTAGAATTTCTGAGTGCGCTATTTCTGGTACTCTGGTTGGTTTTTTGCCGTTTGATAAGAACCTATTTGCAAAATTATCATCTACCGCACGACAAAAATCCTCGACGCAACAGTACAGTTCTGTAATATCTTTCTTCATGGGTAACCTCTTATTATTACTAAAATACTCGAGTTTACCCTGTTTCCCTCTTCTTAGTTATACTTTTATCTATTTTCTAATCCATAACTGAGGTTGTTAGTGCAGTAAAAACATGCAAACAGAATAATGATCGGCAAAAGCATGAAGATTCGAGTAAAGTGAGTAGCAAACTTGATCAGTCATTAGTTAGTCAGGGTGGGGAACGCATCAGTAGGTGTGGGTAAAAAACCTAATGCGCTATTTTCGTATCCGTTCAGGCAATGGCGTCAACTTAAGAACCTGTTTAAAATCTTCGTAATAAGAGAGAAATGAAGGAGAGAACAACCATCTGTAAGCTAGTGTTGAGTTTCCGCTCGCAATTTTTCCACAAACGCCTACATTTTTCCAACCAAGCAAAAGAACGCTCAACAACCCATCTCTTTGGCAATACAACGAAAGAGTGTAATTCACTTCGCTTTATTACCTCAACAGTTGCACCAATAGTAGCTTTTATTTGAGTTGCAAAATTTTCTCCTGTATAGCCAGCATCAACCAGTATATTTTTAACTTCAGAGAGGTTTTCTTCAGCCTTTTCCACCATTTCCACAGCACTGCTACGATCAGTTACTTCTGCCGTTGTTATATGAATTGCATGTGGCAAGCCTTGCGTATCAACTGCAATATGACGCTTTATGCCTGAAATCTTTTTACCTGCATCATAGCCCTTTTTTTCAGCAGTATCTGTGTTTTTAACACTTTGTGCATCAATTATACAGAAACTGGTTTTCTCTTTCCGACCATTGCTGATACGAACCTCTCCAACTAATTTTTTTTAAGACTACTTCCAGCAAGCTTGGTTCTGCTCCATTCTTTTTATTCCACATTTGAAAATAGTAATACACGTTCTCCCACCTTGGAAAATCTTTTGGCAGCATTCTCCACTGGCAGGCGCTTTTTAGGATATATAGCACTGCACAAAATACATCATACAAATCAAGTTTCCTTGGTTTTGTTTTCTTTCTGCTACTCTCCAGTATTGGTCTGATTTTTTCAAATTGTTCTTGACTTATATCGCTTGGATAGCTTTTTTGCATAGATATACCTCTTTCTTAACTATGCCTACTTTACCTCATATTTTCGAGATCCTTAACAGGTTCTAAGAGCATACATTAGCAAACTCTCCTAAAGACATGATGGCGTTTGGGCTTATCTACTTTATTGCGGCTATACAATCTTCCCGGTCGGATCTTAACTTTGGCGCGTATACTTAAAAAGGGCTTGAAAATCTTTTGGCGCAACGAGCACTTGATAAAGTTTCTGTCTCATCACACCAAATAAAACTGAAAAATTTAAACGGTACTCGGCAATTTGATCTGGGTTCCAAGGCCCTTGTGCATCACACATATGAAGCGATAATATATTGCACATGACCAAGTTTGCCCAAAATTCTTGTAATACAGCCTCTAAATTTACCCCAGAAAAATTCTCTAACTCTGCTCCTACTTTGAGTCGTTTGTAGCACTCTTCTATGTGCCACCTTAATACATAAGCTTTACTGATATCTTCCAAAGTAAATTTTTCTCGATCAAAAAGTGAAGTAACTAATACCTCTGTTTCTCCGTTAGCTAATGTCAGCTCTTACTTTCTGTCCTTTCATTTTATTTTTTAGCTTTTCATTTTCTAATATAAAATCAAAATCTGATTCGCCAGATGCAATTCGTTCCCATAGCTTGCTATAATTTCTTTTTTGCAAGCGAAAAATAAAATCTACTTCCAAATCATCATGCTGCTGAATGAATTTTACTGAAGGATAACCACGATCATAGATAAATAATAATTTCTTTTGATTTAATGAACGCATTTGAGTGATAACTTCGGGTAATTGCTCTTCCGCCAACGTTTGTTCCCAAGCCGCAAGGCGAGCACTGCAAATCAGTGAAGTACATAAATCAACAAACAAAGAAACTCTTGCCAATGGTGGCATTGTGCCTGTTGTTCCATTTGGTTTAAAGCGGCCAAACTCGGATACAATTTCCTCAGAGCTGGGTAATCTCATACCAGAACCATCTGCTGCAATAAGTCTATAGCCTCTCCAGCTCAGATTCATCTTGATAGGCTGTTTGGATGCTTAAATTCTTTAAAACCTGTATTTATACCTTGCTTTAGAAAAAGCTTGCTTTGAGGGTACATGTCAATGGCTCCATAAGTTCACATTCTATTCCCAAACTTTTTTTAACTAACTTTAAAATCATAGAAAATACTGTCGTAAAAGGGAGTTTTCTTGTTCGCGTGAAACTGTTCTTTCCAACACAATGGATTCTCTGAAAAGCTTTCGAGTATATTATATTTTTAATTTGTAGAATAAAATTTTTTCCTTTTTGCATGTTTTACCTAAAAAGGACACATTTTAGACTTCTTTGTTGAAATAAAACAGCAACAAAAGTGCTATTTATTGCAGCTTTTGGGTAATTTAATGGTAAAAATTTTAGAGAGAATTTTTATACACTATCACCGATATTTTTCCTTAAGTTGACGCCATTGTCCGTTCAGGATAGCGGCAAGACCATAGAGTAAAAGTGAGTTTACAACAAATGGTGTCATCCCAGTGCTTGACACTGGGATCCAGCTTTCTTTACAAATTCACCAAAAGTGCTTCATTTTATAACGCAAAACCCATATTCACCAAACCCAATGCATTACTTGCAATTAAGTTTCCTGGATCCCAGTGGGCTTTGTTGCATCGCACCTTATACTGGTAATAATTTACGATAAATTCATGTAGCCATTTCGCATACCAATGTCAGTGAATTTATTGAGCAAAAAATATGAAGAGGCGCTACTAAAGGGAATAATAAAGTGCAAGAGCTGTAATGCAAATATGACGCTGACGTACGCAAAAAAAGAGAATAAAAGGTATCGATACTACGTATGCAATAATCATTTAAGAGGAAAAGGTTGCGAATCAATAAACCGAACAATAGTCGCCGGAGAAGTGGAAAAAGAAGTAATGAAGAAAGCTAAACAGTTGTATGAAAATTGGGAAGAAAAAGAGGCAAAAAAAGAAAAATGGGAAAATTTAAGCCCTGGAAAACAGAAAGAAGTAGTGAAAAAATTAATAAAGGGAGTAATGGTAAAAGAAAATGGAATAGAGGTACATTCTGAGTCAGAGAAGACATTTGTAGCAATGAATTTAAAGAAGAAAGGAAATAAATGCACAGTAGTAGAACCAGAAGGTAAAACAAACAATGCGCTACTGAAAGCAGTGGTGAGAGCCCATCTGTGGAAACGGCAGCTAGAAGAAGGAAAATATAGAAATGTGAAAGAGCTGAGCGTTAAAATTAATATAGGTACAAGACGTATACAACAAATTTTAAGATTTAGCTCCAAAAATTAAGGAAGACATAGTAAATGGGAGACAACCAAGTAATTTGCGGTTAGTTGATTTAAGGGAAATACCGATGCTGTGGAGTGAGCAATTTGAAAAGTTTTACAAGTTAGCGTCTTAAATTACACACATTAAATACAACAAATTTTAATAGAGAAAAACATTATGAAAAAGATAGGGAAAGCTATTACTAAAAAATTCAAAAATTGGAAGACCACTATTTCCAAAGAAACTGCGACACAAGAACCAAAAATTTCTAGCAGAGAAGAAGCCAACAAACCTTTAGAAATAACTATAGAGCAGCAGCCCACTGTTGTAACAGCAAAAACTACTATAGCTAAAGATGAAAATAGTAAGGAAATATGTAAATATAGTGTAACAAATAAAGGTACTACTCACGCAATTGATAAAGCTACAGAAACTGACACCAAATTATGTAATATAAATAGTGAAGATCTTCAACCGTTGATAGAGCTGACAGCCCATCTTCCGCTGAACCATGTTTTGATGCTACAGACAAAAAAGACAAACCGTTAACGCAACAAAGGCAAGCAATTCTGGCTGGTGTTGTTGGTGCAGTGTTGTTGGTAAATTGTGTTGCATATGAAAATGCCTGTAGTAGCAGCGGTTGTGGGAATAGTTGGATTAATGTGTATAGGTTTTGCGCTGTATAATATCATAAATCCCAACACAAAGCTCGAAAAAGTAGAAAGTGTCGAGCAACCTATTCAGTCTTCTTTGAATCTAACATAAAAGACTATGTCCAAAAAACCATAAGCATCAAGAAAGTTTTTAAATAAGATAACTTTTTAGAAGAATCTCTAAATTATTAACACAACATTTATCTTGTACCCCTGCTGCTCCTCCTTACCTTGAGCTTATGGTTCTAAGTCCTTAAATGCACTTATCAGCTACAGTTTTGGCACTGATATTTTCAAGTGAATTTGAAGGACCACTACAACAGTATATGATTGCAGCAGCAACAAGACAACAAGCTCCAACTGCTATCCCCACTGCTAGCATTTCCAAGTAAACTGCAATAGCTACTCCTGAAACAATTCCAGCTATTGCTAGTGTAAAAGCAGCTATAACAGGCAGCTTATTCTTTTGCGAGCTCTTTGGAGTAATACTAGACTGCTGACTATTGTCCTGAATATCACCATATTCTGGTTGGCTGCTAAATCCAGAGCTACCCAAACCATTTGTTGTATCTACTGAAGGCTTTATTTGCTGTTGCTTAACATTATTAGGCACTGTTTCTGATTTGCCAGTGGTGTCTTTTTTAATAGTTGGCACTTTAATGTCTGAATCCACTACTTTATTTGGCCAAAGTAGTTTATTAACTTCTCGATTAAATAACTTCACATTATCTGGATTGTCAATGAAAAACGACCTTATTTTTTCTACCTTTTGTTTTTCTGCCTGAGGGATTTCTTTAACAATAGGACCTTCCCACGTGAAAAGCATGGGTGACATAAGCACATAAAAATAAGATTCATTCGCAGTTAAGTTACACATGAGATGAGCTGTCCTATAATCAGCCCCTTTCAACTTCACCTGACTTTTACTATAGTCTATGGTTATTTCTTCTGAAAAAGACTTACGTAATTGATTAAGCTCTTCTCTAGGCAAAAAACCATCAAGGCTAACTGGATCACAATTTGAAACTGGATTAGATAGATAATTTTCAACTACTTCATGGTTAGAGTATAACATTCTAGCTATTTCAGATGCTATAGGCCCGCATGAATAGCCATCTTTTTGAATTTCGGTATTCGAAACGCGTAAGGTGTAACCTTCATTTTTTAGATCAGGTTTTCCTGTTGCACCCATAGGATTTATGAATAATATTTTCTTCTCCTTCTGGAAAAGATAGAGAACAGTAAAATGGCATCCACTGTTACGAATGTAGATTATACTTTTATCACAGCAACCATAACTTTTCATCTTTTCATTCATCTTTTTAAGTTCATCGGACAAGTCTGGAGTATCTGAAATAAGCATTATTGGCTTATTAGGTGACTTTTCTCCTAATAGAGGATACAAAGATCCATAAAATTGGGTCTGATCATACCAATGACTCTCAAGGCCAGAGTAAAACGTACGACAAGTTTTCCTAATTGAGTCCTCTGAGGCAGACTGTAGTAAATTGAGTATTTCGTTTTTTTTCTCATTTGAGCTTTCTGGCATATTTGCTTTTTAATTCGTTAAGATAAGAAATTAATTATTACATATATTTATAAATAAATCAAGCATATCATAATTAACCTTACCCAGTAGCAGCATAATGTAAAGGTGTCTCTCCTCTATCGCTATATTAAGTGTGCAAGCAATCCATGTACATACTACGCCATGAAATGACAGCTTACTATCCATCAAAAGACAAGAATCAAGTGAAAAAAGATGTTTTTTTATAAGCTCATACTGATCATCCCTCTCCTCTTTCTCTAGCTTTTTTGGTAATCCTTCCAATGTTTCATTTATTTCTGGATTTATTTTCGTATTAGAAACCTACTCAGATTCAAAAATATTTCCAACCACCATACTTCCCCCCAATCTATAAAGATATTATGTATAATACATAGCACGAATAAAAACTAATGCAAGAATAAATTTTCTAACTTTAGTGTTTTTTTAGAGAGCTGTGTTTTCTCTCCTTCTATACCCACCTTTCCTCAAATAGTTCACATGTTTACACAATGCTGTTTACTTCGTCCTTAAGAATGTTTCCACCTTTACGGATTCCATTCAAATTCTTGAGCAGCAAACCTTTTCCTTATACAAAGCCTCAAGCAGAGTGGAGCCAAAACCCACCATAATACTTGATACTTTCTATTTTTCTTCAACTTTACAGCACTTTTCCTTGCATATGGGTTTTTCCACCATACTGGCTGCTATCGGATAATTCATACCTGCTAGATTAAGTCTAGATTACTACATTTAATATTTAAAATAGCCCTTCTTCCTAATGCTACTTCTCCTTAACTTGACTGCGTATGGAACAGTTAGGTACGAAAAGAAACACAGAAAATATGTTATTTACAAAAATTAACTATCAATTTTATCGGGTAAGTTAATATCGATACTGCTAATAAACCGCCAACCCATAAAACAATAAACCAGAACAACTGCTTGATTTGAGGGTAACGTTTTAACCATAAGATCACTAACTCCTTAATATGTGTCATAATTTGATTTTCCACGAAAGACATAATAGCAATAACCAGTATAAGTTAAAATGATTGGTAAAAGCGGTATTATAACAATGAGCATTAAAGATAAACTTGGTCCAGAAGCAGCTGCATCCAGAATGGTATATTGAAAAGGTATAATCCATGGGTAGATACTAATTCCTAAACCTAAATATCCCATAAAAAAAATAGCAATACTGAGAAAGAATGGACGGTACTCCCGTTTAGCATTCTGGAGATCAAACCACAGCATGAAAAATAGCCAAGATGTGAGTAATGGAATAGAAAATAGATAATAAAAATTTGGCATACTAAACCAAAAGTTTTTAATACGTTCATTTAAAAATGGTGTTATTATACTCACTAGTCCCATGAAAATACCTACAAAACCAAGCGTATAAGAAGCAACCTTACGTGCCCACTCTTGTGTTATATTTTCTGTCTTCATTATGAGCCATGTAGAACCTAAAAGTGCATATCCAAATATTACAGCAATGCCTGTCATTACACTAAAAGCACTTGCCCAATCAAATTGGCCACCAGAAAAGTTGCGTCCGTTTACTTCTACACCATGTATAAATGCACCTAAAATCATGCCTTGGCAAAATGCAGCACCAAGTGACCCAAAATGAAAGGCATAATCCCATAATTGCTTGTATTTTCCTTCTGCCTTAAAACGAAACTCAAAGGATACTCCGCGCACTATAAGGCCAAGCAGCATAATAATGATTGGAATATAAAAAGCAGGCATTAATATTGAATATGCAAGAGGAAAAGCAGCAAACAACCCTCCACCACCTAGTACCAACCATGTTTCGTTTCCATCCCAAAATGGTGCAATTGAATTTATCATGTGATCACGACATTTATCTGAAGGTGCAAAAGGAAGTAAAATACCAACACCTAAATCAAATCCATCCATTAAAACATACAGTAAAACAGCTATGGCAATTAGTAATCCCCAGATTAGGGGTAAATTAATTAAGGAAGAAAAATCAAACATGATCGTTGCCCTTTCCAGATTCAATCACTGAAGCTCCAATACCGTGTTTATAAAATTGCTCTTCTTCTTTAATGACAGGAATTCCTTTGTATATAAGTTTCAGGATATAGTAACTGCCTGCTCCAAATATAAGGGTGTACATAACGATAAATGCAATCAAAGACCATGCAACCTGAGGACCGGTAATCGCAGGTGAAAATGATTCAATTGTGCGGATAATTCCATATACAGTGTAAGGTTGACGGCCAATTTCAGTAGTAAACCAACCTGCAAGTAATGCTATGAACCCAGACGGCATCATTAACATCCACCATCCATGCAAGAAACAACTTTGGAATAACTTGCCACGAAAGTATTGTATAACACTAACTAATCCAATTATAATCATTAAAATTCCGATTCCAACCATTACACGGAAGGACCAAAATACCCATACTACAGGCGGTCTATCTTCTTTTTTCCATTCCTTTAATCCTTTTACTTCTCCTAAAAAATCATGTGTTAAGATCAAGCTGGCAAGATTAGGAATTTTTATTTCGTAATGATTAATTTCATTTTGCTGATCCGGATAAGCAAACAAAAGTAAGCTAGCCCCTTTTTCGGTTTCCCATATACCTTCCATTGCAGCAATCTTAGCAGGTTGATGCTTTAGAGTATTTAATCCATGCTTATCCCCCACAAACAACTGAAATGGTGCAGCTAAAGCTACCATAATGGTTGCCATACCAAGCATAATTCTTGCTTGAGGAGCATGTCGCGTTTTCCAAAGATAAAACGCCCCTACACCGCCCACCACGAACGCTGTTGTAAGATAGGCTGCTGTTACCATATGAATAAAGCGATAAGGGAAAGAAGGATTAAAAATAATCTCTAACCAATTGGTTGGATATAAGAGACCGTTCTCACCAATTGAGAATCCAGCGGGTGTTTGCATCCAACTGTTGGCTGCAATAATCCAAAAAGCTGAAATAAGCGTTCCTACTGCAACAATACAAGTAGAAGCAAAGTGCATACGAGGACTTACTCTATTCCATCCAAATAGCATAATACTCAAAAAAGATGCCTCCAGAAAAAAGGCTGTTAAAACCTCAAAGGAAAATAGAGGGCCGAGAACATTGGCTATGCGGTCAGAAAAAATCGACCAATTGGTACCAAGTTGATATGACATTACAACTCCAGATACCACTCCCATGCCAAAAGCAACGGCAAAAATCTTGATCCAGAATTTATAAACATCAAGGAAACGTGTATCACCAGTCTTAAGCCAACACCATTCCAAAAAGGCTAAAAAACTTGCAAGCCCGATCGTGAAAGCGGGAAATATAATGTGAAAGCCTATTGTGAAGGCAAACTGAATTCGAGCTAGCAACAGAGGATCAAACTCAAACATTTTACTTATACCCGTTTATATTATAAAAGTAGCCAAATTTATCTATAGGTCAAGCTATTTATTTTTCATAAAGCATTTTAGCAAAAACTCCATACCAATTAGTGACCTTGCCCAGAAAAAGTAGAGAGAAAGTTAAGACGTTTTTGTCATGAAAATGATGCATCAAATTGTTCAGGGATGCAATAGTTAATAGTAGAATGACGTCGTTGTTTATTATAAAAAATTTCAATGTATTCAAATATGACAGTTCTAGCTTGTTGAGCAGAGTGTTGTGAAGGATCAATAAGTAGCTCTCTTTTGAGTGAGCTGAAAAAGCTTTCTGCAGGTGAGTTATCATAACAACAACCCTTATGACTCATGCTAGAGATAATATTTTTTTTATTTAATAAGAATTGGTAATTTTTAGAAGTATATTGTGACCCTTGATCACTATGAAACAGTAGATCTTTGGAGGGTTTGCGTTTATTAACAGCCATAAATAAAGCATCTATAATTAATTGTTTATCCATTGAACTACTCATTAACTACCATACGTGAATATAAGTCAATTATTGCTGCCAAATATAGCCAGCCTTCTTTGGTTTTTATATAAGTAATATCAGTTACCCATACCTTATTGGGCTGGTCCGTAGTAAAATTTTGATCCAGGATATTTGGAGCTATAATCCTACTGTCTGTTTGCTGTTTTTTAGTTTTGAATCTTCTTCTAAGCTTAGCTTGAATGCCATTTTTTTGCATTACATCTTGCACTGTTTTGATGTTATAATTTTTGCCTAAAGCTTTTAGTTCAGCATGGATTTTAGGAGCTCCGTACCTGCATTGTGATGCTTGATATATTTTTTGAATATCTGCTAGAAGCTCCTCTCTTGCTAATTCTTTATTACTTTTCTCCTGAGCAACCCATTTATAATAACCACAAGCAGATACATTTAAAAACCTACATAACTCCTGTATTTTATAGCTGCTTCTATGCTCTTTTATAAAAGAATATTTTACTCTTTTTGGCTGGCAAAATATCCCAGGGCTTTTTTTAAAATGTCTCTTTCCCTAGTTATTC
This sequence comes from Wolbachia endosymbiont of Oedothorax gibbosus, assembly GCF_936270435.1. Taxonomy (NCBI): domain Bacteria; kingdom Pseudomonadati; phylum Pseudomonadota; class Alphaproteobacteria; order Rickettsiales; family Anaplasmataceae; genus Wolbachia; species Wolbachia endosymbiont of Oedothorax gibbosus. Next base: position 814,257 of record NZ_OW370567.1, on the reverse strand, counting down.
TTGCTAACTCTTTCTTCAAGTCAAACCTTTCTTTGTCATAAGGAGCTAACTTTCCTTTGCCTGGAAATGCATCTACTCCGGACATTTTTTCATTATATTTTCTTACCCATCTGCTTAATAAATCTCCACTCATACCTAAATCTCTTGCTATTTTTGCTGACGGTTGACCTGTTTCTCTTACTAGTTTTATTGCTTCCAATTTAAACTCTATTGTATATTCCCTTCTGTTTCCCATATTACACCTCTTTGAAAAAACGTTCTATTTTACTTCAAAAACGTCTTAACTTCCTCTCTACTTTTTCTGGGTAAGGTCAATACTCTATTTGCATATAATGGCTTGCTTTTCGCTCTTCTCCTCCTGTTTCATACAGTTCTTTGAAGCGGTAAAATGTATCCCTTGAATATCCCATTACCTTACACGCCTGTGATACATTTCCTAATTGCTTTGCAAGTTCTAGCAATCCCAACTTTGGTTTTAGTATTTTTTCTTGTGTTGCCTGACACTCCTTTAAAATTTGTTCATATTTTTATCTTACTTTGTTTGCCTGTCAGATCAAGTCTAAACTATTACACAATTATAGGGGCTACTTGCATGACACCCTGACAATCGTCATCCCGCTACATGTTAGCGGCTGAGATACCGCGGCGGTATGACGGTTAAGTAGGCCAGTGTCCCTATGATGTCATCCCAGTGCCCAGACACTGGGATCCAGGATTTTGATTAGCACTAAGTTGGTGAGCATATAAAGTGTTATGTTAAAATATAACGTTTTTACGGAAAGTCTAGATCCCAGTGTCAAGCACTGGGATGACACCATTCTTTTTTCTGGATCCCAGTGTCTGGGCACTGGAATGACACCCCCCTGATAGGCTCAAATCATAATGTTTGTACAGTTGTGGGTTTAGGCTACCTATAAATTCTAAACTGTTGTTACGCACCAAATACATCCCCAGGAGTAGGTGTTAGTTTAGCTATATCAGAAAACAGGTTATGTGGAAATCTTAAAATATTTCTTGCTTGTCAAGCAAAATAAATACACCCCTACAAACAAGCAGATGCTCAATACTGATGCATAAGAAAACTTAAAAATTAAGTCTCTAGTATATATTGATAGGCATTTATCTGCAGAAAATTTGTATAGTAATCCAACACATACAACGGCACTATCAATCACTGATGCCATAATTAAAGTAATGAAATTTGCCATATGAAAATTCAACTTGGACCTTGATTTTTCAAAAATAATTATGCTTGAGAGAAGAGACACTAAAATTGCAGTATATGAAATCAATATCATCAAACTAAAACTTTGCAATTTAAAAACACAACATAGCGCTGTACACACTATTAAGCTGTACGTAGCTTTGCTTTTGCCATAAAATTCAACCATTGAATTTACAACTAAAGCAGCTCCTATAAATAAAGCAGCACATATCATCAATTTATTTGAAGTGTTGAGTAAAGAAAGACTGATAAACAGGAGTATCGATAAAATAGACATAACTACCTACCAAAATTTAATAACATACATTTATTTTAAGTAAACATTATATATAGTGAAAGAGTATAATCAAAAAAAATATTTATAACTATTTCTCAAATCTTTCAGATCTACTTTTAAAACATCCTTTATATTTAGCACCTTTTTCTCTGTTACTTCACCAATATATGAATAAACTACGCCTTTAAACAATTCTTCAAACCTCTTCTGATTTTGCGGTGCAATAGTAATCAAAATTCTACTTTGTGATTCGGAAAACATTATTATCTTGTTCATTGTATCTGTATTTTGTATTTTTCCTATTGGTACTAGTGAAAGATCGATTTCAGCACCAAGGTCTCCTGCAATTAGCGATTTTGCCAGAGCAATAATTAAGCCGCCTAAGTTTGGTGCAATTGCAGAGGCAATTATGCCATCTTTTATTGCCTGGTTGTAACGCTCATACAACTTCCTAGCGCTCTTTGCATCAACTTTTGGTACGTTGTTATTATCTATTCCACTGTATAATTGATATTCAGATCTACCAAGTTCATCAAGTGTTTCTCCAAGTACATATATCAAGTCTCCTGGCATTTTTACATCAAGCGATACCGTATTTTCAATATTTTCTATAACTCCAATTGCTGAAATGAGTAATGAAGGTGGTGCAGATATCATCACTTTCTCGCCATTTTCGTCATATCCCTTAAAGTCGTTAAACATACTATCTTTTCCGGATATGAATGGTGTTTTAAATGCAGTTGCAAAGTCGTAACAAGCCTCTGCGGCTCTCTTTAGCTGCCATAGCCTTTCTGGATTATAAGCATCGCACCAGCAAAAATTGTCGAGCAACGCTAAGTGATTTATATTTCCTCCTGCAGCTACGTAGTTGCGTATTGCAGTGTCAATCGCACATGCTGCCATGTGATAAGTGTCAATTTCTCCATAACTTGAGCCAAATCCCTGCGATTTTACAACACCTTTGTTTGAGGAAAGAACAGGCCTTGAGACAATGACTTCACTGCACACTCTTCCCCTGCCCTGCAATGGTTTTAGCACTGATGATCCTTGAACTTCATGATCGTATTGCACCACTATGAACTCTTTGCTGCATATGTTTGGTCTGCTCAGCATTTCTTTTAGATAATGTTTCTCAAAAATAGGTAAAGCCTGTTCAAGCAACTCTTTTGCTTTCTGAGGATTATCTAAGGCATAATAAGTGTTACCGAGATTTGTCAGCGTTCTAGCAACTTCGAAATGGTCAGAGCCATAGTACTTCTTTTGAATTGCTAAAGCCCGTTTGAGCAACTCCTTATATTTCTTATGGTCACCTAGAACACCATAGGCATCGCCTAGGTTTACTAGTAGTTTAGCAACTTCAGGATGATCAGAGCCGTAATGTTTCTCTTGAATTGCTAAAGCTATCTCAGTGTCAGCTACTTGGGTGACAGGAGAGGGTTCCGGAATGACAGCAGATCGATTAGGTTCTCCAGACCACGGCTTTGTCTGTAAATGCATTTTAGGATTACCGTCATGCAGAAACTCGGTTTCCATATCCATTATTACTGCCCCTTCAGGACATTTAACAACGGCTTTACCACTCTCATTAAACTCTCCAATTACACAAACCTCCACATCATGTTTTTTCATGATTTGCTTAAACATAGGAAGATTTTCTTCTGGCACTGCTAAGGTCATTCTCTCTTGTGATTCTGATATCCATATTTCCCACGGAGCCATACCATCGTTTTTAAGGAGAACCTTGCTCAAATCAACTTCAAATCCGTCTTTTCCCATTTCACCAATAGACGACGACAGCCCACCTGCTCCGTTATCCGTTATTGCATTATAAAGACCAAGATCTCTTGCTTCCAAGACGGCGTTGGATAATTTTTTTTGTGTTATAGGGTCACCAATTTGCACAATTGTTGAAGGGCTGTTTCCCGACAAAGCCTCTGAGGAAAACGTTGCACCGTGAATTCCGTCCCTTCCAACTCTTCCGCCAATAATTACAATCTTATCACCATTCTTGGGCCCTTTGATGTGTGAAGGTACATTATTTATACTGCGCGGAATAATTCCGACACTTCCAACAAAGACCAGCGGCTTGCCACAAAATCTATCGTCAAAATATACCGATCCAAGTTGCGTTGGAATGCCAGAACAATTGCCAGCAACATTAACACCATGAATCACTTCTTTCATTATATATTTTGGCGGTAAGATCTCATCAGTACGCTCTTTATCCCTATAGAATTTGCCTTTTGCTTCTTTGGCAAAGCAAAAGTAATAGGTATTCATTATAGGCTCTGCACCTTTGCCGAAACCCACTATATCACGATTAACTCCAAGCACTCCGGTCATTGCTCCACCAAACGGATCAAGAGCTGAAGGGCTATTGTGAGTTTCAACTTTATCTACAATTAAGTAATCGTCATCAAAAATTATTCCTCCGGCATTATCGGAGAAAACTGACACACATATGTCAGAATTTATCTCACGCGTTGCACGCTTTATATAATGCGCATATAGACCGTCTTTTATTTCATCAATAGGAGAGGAGAAAATGTTGTGCTTACAATGTTCAGACCAAGTTTGTGCTAGGGATTCAAGTTCAATATCATATGGATTTCTACCAAGTTTTTTGAAGTAATCCTTTATAGCTTTCATTGCTGCCAGCGAGAGCCCTAAAGTGCCGTTACCATCGATTCCATCTCTGCTGATTTTCTCAAGTTCTTGGTCACTTACATTGAGGTCAACAGACTTAGCCCCATTACTACTTGATGTCATCCCAGTGCTCTCTTTTGTCATCCCAGTGCTTGACACTGGGATGACACCTTTTAATTTACCGTAATGCCTCCAATAGCAATTGCCGTTTTCTTTATAAACAAGCGTGCAATACTCAGTGATAGGGTTGAATTCTTGTTTTATATCATCTTCAGTTGCTTGCCCTAGAATCAATTTTGAACTTCTTGCTTTTATACAAACATTTTCATCAATGTAGTTCTTGTTTATTAAATACTCTCTAACAATTTGTTTCGCTGTGTTGCCTACATTATCGGTCATGCCAGGTAAGAAGCTTATTTCCAAGCCCCACTTTGCTTGTGGTTCTATAAAGTTATATTGAACTTCTTCAAGGTTTTTATTGTAGGAATAATAACGGCAGTCTTGTATGACTTTATTATAAAATAGCCCACAAATTTCTTCATGTAATTTTGATGGTAATTCTTTGCTTATGTAAATCAAGTAAACATTAACTACCCTTCTGCGGCCAACTTGCTCACATTTATTTAAAACTTCTATTCTGATGTTTGTCATACGAAAGATTTTAATATATAATAACATACAAGCACATTTATATTTTAAATAATTTCTATACAATAAAAGCATTGTATTAATTGTTACTGTTAGTGGGAAGAGTTTTTACCGTTAATGTGGATGAATCCCTTTTTGATGTGCTGGTTCAGCACATATTTTCTGAATATGAAAGAGAAAAAATTCCTGAAATAAAGATCATACTTCCTTGCAAGAGAGATGTGATAGCGCTGCTGAGTGCATTCAAGAATTATAACGCTAAAAAATGCATAATTTTGCCAGAGATAGTTTCGCTAGAGAACATCGATGAGGAGGATTTAATATTAAATCTTGATAGAGTCAAAGTTATCAAGCCAACAAAAAGGACGCTGCTACTCATTCAATTCATATTAGAGTGGAATAGAAAAAATAATGATAATTTTCCCATTGATTTAGCTTATAGCCTGCCATCATTACTTGATAAAATTCAATCTACCCAAACAACGGATTATGATCAATTTGATGATCATTCAAAAAAAATAGAGAATTTCATAAGCTTACTCACTGAGACTTGGAGTCAAACTTTAAAAGATTTAGGAGTAGTAGATATATTAGAACATAAGAGTGATTACATAAACAATATGATAACCTCTTTACAAAAAGACCAATATATAATCTTTGTTGGAATTGGAAAGGATAAGTCGTTAATTAAGGCTATATATGATCTGCCATTTGGAAAAATAATTTTGCCTAACCTGAATTTGAAAATTAAAGAGAAAGACTGGAAATTGCTTGATAAAAAACACTATCAATATTGTCTGAAAGATCTGCTCGATTATTTAAATGTAGATAGAAGAGATGTTAGTTTTCTGCCAGAAGCGTGTTCTGGTGTCATTCCAGCGCGTGACCAGGAAAAAAAAGAATGGATCCCAGTGTCAAGCACTGGGATGACAAGAGAGGGCACTGGGATGACAAGAGAGGGCACTGGGATGACAGAAGAAAGGGCTGGGATAACAGGAAGTCCTGAACTAGATTGCGTCTTTGATACAACTGCTGATCTAAGCAAAGTTAGTAATGGACATATTGGCAATATTGAAGTCGTCACTTGTGATTCGAGGGAGGAAGAAGCACAAGTGACATCATTAATTATAGAAAATGAAGGTTATGAAAACGTTTCTTTGGTTGTCTTTGATAAATTACTTGCAGCTCGTATAGCATGTTTATCAAGGCAACACAGTGCCATATCGGAAAATTATCCTTATATAACGCTTCTACTTTACAGTATCGAAGTTTTGACCTCAAATTGGAGCAGTGTGGCATTACTTTCGCTCCTTAAACATAGGCTAGTTACTTTTGGTTACGCACAAGAGGAGTACAGTAAAATTCTATCTGAATTTGAAATAGAGGTATTGCGTAGCTTTAGTACAAACGGTTTTGATGACATTATAAAAGCTATTAATACTCATAAAAAGCTAAAGCATGAAGAGGATATATTGCTTATTATCAGTAAGTTAGAGGTCGTATTTAATCTTTTACTTGATTCTATAAATTACCCTATTTCTGATGTGGTGGCAACTCATTTGCAGTGTATTAATATGCTATCTGGTATAAATTTTTCAGAGCTAAATAATGAAATGGGTAATTTTACCTGTAATTTCTTGAATGCATGTGAGGGTGTAGAAATTAAGTGCTCCTTAGAGTTATATAGCCAAATTCTAACGTTATTTTTAAAGAGAAAGTTTTTTCCTGTAGCAAGTGACTTAAGTAGATTCAGTTTATATCACAATAAAGTTGTAATACTTGCTGGATTTAACGAAACGCCAAGTTTTCAAGGGTCATTTTTGAATGCGCTTACGAGAAACCTTCCTTCTGTGCAAGAAGAGCAGGGGTATTTTTTGTATATTCTGCGCAATTTGTTTTGTGCAAGTAAGGTTTATATTACAAGATCGCTAAGCCATAGAAAGCCAATTCTATTGCAGCGTTTGGAAATTCTGTTGCAGGGGTCAAAATATCCTTATCGCGATTGGCTGAGAATATTAAATACACCTGAATGCATTGTTCCATGTACTCAGCCTATGCCAAAACCTCAAACCGAAGTTAGAAAAGAAAAAATGCAGGTGATGTCTTGCAGTGCAATAGAAAAGCTAATTCGTAATCCTTATTCATTTTACGTTGAATATATACTGGGCCTTAAACAATTAAGAGACTTGAATTTTAAGCCATCGATATTGGAATTTGGCACTATGGTACACAACATTCTTGCAAGATATTTACGCAACAAAAAGTCGCTGATGAGCATCACGCGGGAAGCATTCTCGACTAGTCAGTTTAATTTTTCAAATATGTGGTGGGTAAGACTGCAAAGGATTTTTGTCGAACTTGATGAAACTCGAAGCAACCATATTGAGCTAGAAAAGAGCTTTTCCTGTCCGATATTCCATATTCCAGCGCGTGACGCTGGTTCTTGTGATCAGTATGAAACTGCTTGGATGACAAATAGAGATCTTATCCCTCAAGAAATCTTACTGACAGCAAGGTGTGATAGAGTTGAGTATCTACCAAGTGGGCAAGTAGCAATTATAGACTATAAGCTTGGTTCACCACCTTCCAATGAAGAAGTGATGTCGGGATTTTTTCCACAGTTAATTTTGCAAGCCTTAGCGGTAGAACATATAACAAAAAGAGAAGTTTCAGAACTTGCTTATTGGAAACTTGACTATGATAAAATAAAGGTTATTGCTTTGAAGGATTATAGACAAAAAATGCAGGAATTTCAGAATGATCTACCAGATTTTTTATCTAATTATTTAAGAGATACCACACCCTTTATTGCCTCTCCATATTTTGATAAATTCTTGAGATTTAACAGCTATAAACAGCTAGAAAGGGTAGGAGAGTGGTTGTAAAAGTCCCATTGTTTTACCTAGTTAAATTGAGTTTTAACGCTCCACCAAACAATTGTTCAACGCTATCAATTTTAATTTGTAAAGTGTCCTTTATAAACTTATCAGCCTGGTCTGTACTCATAAAAACTGTATGTTTATTGGGCATTAATTTTTCTATAGTGGCTCTATCTTTTTCGTCATATGTATATTTAAGAAGCTCATCAATTTCTTTGTCCTTCAGATGAGATATGCAATTATAGCTATGCTTTTTGAGATCCTGCAATTTAGCAAAGCTATTACAATCGTTCTCATGGTGAAAGGTTACATTTATACCTACTATTTCGTCCGTTTCTTGCAACTTTCCATCTTTAGCTATCTGTGCCTTAGCAAGCGCAACTGTAGGTTTATGGCCATAATTTGCTCCAATAATCCTTCTTATTGAGTGTTCTATTGCCATTGTTTGCACTTTGGGATTTTCATCGAACTCTTTCAAAAAATTAAGGTGTAAGTTAATATATTCAGAGTATTTCAACCTGTGTTTTTTATGTATAGTTGGTTTGCAGGGCAGTTCATTTGTAGGTGATTTATAGCTTGCAAGAAGCAACTTTTGTTCATACTGTTCATTACATTCTTTTACCCCTTTAAAATGTCTTTCATATTGAGTCAATCCATCTTTTCCTTTTTTCTCCATCCTTTGCAAAAATTTCTCTACTGGCTCTTGTTTAGCTGGAATAATTTTGCGTATAAAAGGAATTTGTTTTTGCAAGCTAACCCAATATGGTAAGCAGACAACTTTTGCATCTTTCGAAAATAGACCTTCTAATTTTTTCACTGCATTGTATAAATTTGCTGATTCTGGTTTATAATGCCCACTATTATTGTCTATATAAGTTATTTTACCATTTACCACTTTTATTAAACCAGAACATAAAACTGGCCTACCACCTGCAAGAGTTGAATGACGATAAGCCCATTCGCTTTTATTAACATTAATATGTTCATGAGTGACTAGCTTTCCATCAAGCGTGATCACATAAGCTACACAACCTTTTTCTCCCTTACTAATTTTATCAGTTGTATCATATAGTTTGCCTTTAAAGCCTTTTAACTTATTACCTTCTATTTCTGGCATTAAGTCTACGCATAATTTTCCTTTATAAGTAATTTTAGTATGTTCTACTTGATCATCTGGAGTAAAATACTTAACCCTTGTATTAGTTCTAGGGATTTTTCTTCCTTCGACTCCAACTTCTGGAAATAAATTATAGCGTGGAAAAAAATATGTAAATTTACTTTCTATCCAGTATAAAATTCTGTTTATAATACCAAAAACTTTTTTGTTACCTAAATCAATAGAGAGTTGCTGTTCTTTTGGTACTGTTTTATGATCGGACTTTGTACTAGATTTGCCAAATTCTTTGGCAGCATATTTAAACTTTTCTAGTAAATATTCCTTACGCTCTTTTGATACTAACACTTTTACCTCACCAACTATTATTTTATTTTATATTATTTTAGACAAAAAGTCAACTTTTTCCTTAATATATTAATAAATAGCTATTTCATTTGCAGCATTGAGCACAATACTATTTGTTTGTGGAGCAGAAGAACTTCCATGTTAGCGCACTATGGTCTGATGTAAGAAGTCTAATCTACTTTCAGTTCTTCAGTATGTAAGCTGCGTGGTAAAGACTCTAATTCCTTTGCAGCACTTAAGTTTTTATTTTTTGCATGTATACCAAGCTTATTGAATTCTCGAGCAGCAGGAAACACCCTTGCTTCAAGCGAACCAGCAGTTTTATTATAATGATCGACAGCACTTTTCAAGCTCCTGCGCAAATTATCAAAGTTTTCGCCCATTGTGCAAATGCGCTCATACAAAATATGACCTAGTTCGCTGATCTTTTTTGCGCTTTCAGCTATCATCTCTTGCTTCCATCCATACGCTATTGCTCTTAGCAACGCAATGAGAGTGATCGGTGTTGCAATGATCACTTTTTTTTCTACTCCAATTTCTATCAAAGCAGGCTCATATTCTAGTGCTGCGCTAAAAACCCCCTCCCCTGTTAAGAAAAGCACCACAAGTTCTGGCGTATTTTCAAATTGATTCCAATACTCTTTTTTACCCAAGTCATTTATGTGTTTTTTTATTGCCAGGGAATGATTCTTTAATTTCTCCTTTTGTATTTGCAAATCATTTTGTGATATAGCATCCATGTAAGAATCAAGCGGCACTTTAGCATCTATTATTATTTGCTTTCCAGATGGCATTTTAATTATTAAATCAGGACGCAATAAATTATCCTCGTTTTTATCAACCACTGACGGCTGAGTAAAAAAATCGCAATATTCAATCATTCCCGCCATTTCTACCACTCTCTTTAACTGCATTTCACCCCACTTTCCTCTGATGTGGGGCTTTCTCAGGGCATTAGCAAGGTTGGAAGTTTGGTTCATCAGTGCTCCAATTTGCTCCTTTAAACCTTCATAGGCCCCTACCCTCTCCTTTTCTAGCTCACGTATTTCGTTATCGAATTTTTCTAATTTTTCTTTTATTGGCGTTACAACTTCGTTAATCGTTGCTTGTCTTTTTTTAAAATCGCTTTCCGTTTCTTTTAATTTACTATCGATTACTTCCTTCGCTAAGTTCAGAAAATTATTGTTATTTGTCTGCAAAGCATCAAGAGAGAGCGCTTTAAAAGTGTTTGTTAATCTCTCCTCTGCTTTTGTTAGTAATTCTATTTCCTTTTTCTTTTCCTCACGTTCTTTTTGCAGAGTTACTTCAAGTTCTGCTCTTTTGATCTTTAAATCAACTATTTCTTCATTCTTCGTAAGCAAACTTTGCTTTGTTTCTTGCTCTAATTTACATAAATTAACTTCAAGGTTTGCTTTCTCTTTACTCAGTTTTCTATTCTTTTTTATGATAATACAGAGAAATAATAGTAAAGAGAGGCTAAGAACTATAGAATTGAAAAGCATCAGAATAAAAAAGCTGCATTTACAATTCTATATGATTTCTGTGTGTATAAGAAAGAAAAGCGGCTGGTGGTGGTGTTGCAGAACTAGCAATTTCTGAACTTGGTACATTTGTGGGCACTTTAAGTTTAAGGCTTTCAACAGATTGATATTTACATATAAAATCTATTTCAACAGATGTCACCTGTTTCTTCAAGCCTAAGGACTTTTTAATTTTACTTGTATCACTAAGTAGTTGGTTATTACCTATTTTTTGCAACGTGTTAATAGTTAAAGAACCATCCGCATTATCCATCTTAAAAAAGTTAATGTTAAACTTACCTTCCTTGCAGTGTATTTCCATACGATATTTACCATTATTTCTTGGGTGTTTATAATCTTCTAGCTTTTGTTGAATATCATCTGCAAGGAGTAGTTCTAAGTTTCCGTTAAAAACGTTGATAGTAGAAGATTCTCTCTTAGATTTCTCAGAGTTTGGTATTTCTTCAACTTTAAGGTAGTTTTCATTTGATGCTCCTTTTAGTACATTACTATCAGCATTTTTGGGATTAGATGTCGGAAAATTTTCTGGTAGCTCCTTAGCATCTGTTTCAGATGTATTAATTACAGGTCTTTGAGGTTCATCTGGCGCTGCTGGTGGTATTGATTGATCAGAAGTATCTATTTTAACAGGCTCATTATTAGGAGTTGATAATTCTTGAGTTGAATTAACTTCAGGTAATTGTTCTGTTAGACCAGTAGTTGTTGAACTTGATGCATGTTCTTCAGCAGCAATCTCCTTGTTGCTGTCATTGTTAACCACTTGTTGTGTCGTAGTAGTATTGAGCTTAGGTTGTTCCAACGTTGGAGCTTCGAATGCCCTGTTAGATATACTATCTACTTTTTTAACCATTGCATTACCTAGAATTTCTTTTGCGCTGATTTTTTTAAATTGACCATTTTCATTTTTCTTCTGTATTGATTCTATCGATATAATTTTCTCATCAACACTATTGCCAGTAATGCGATATTCATTTGCATCACATTTTATATATATAAGCAGTGCATTTAATCTTGTAGCTTCACTATTCTCCTTACATTTTGCTAACTGTTCTGGAGTTAGAGTTAATAACAACTTTCCACCATCTCCAACTTTGAGATTAGGTGTCGGAAAATTTTCTGGTAGCTCCTTAGCATCTGTTTCAGATGTATTAATTACAGGTCCTTGAGGTTTATCTGGCGCTGCTGGTTTATCAGGATTAACTTCATCATCTAGAGTTTTTGGTGTTGTGTGATCTTTTGATTGATCATTTGCTTGAGCAGGTTCCTGTTTCTCATTATCTGAACGCTCCTCATGCTGTGATGTATTTTGTTGAGTAGTATTTGCTTTACCACCAAATAACCACTTCCAGCCTGATGAAATTTTTCTTGCAATCCATGAAATTCCTGTGTGATCAGCAATCCATTTAAAAAAGTTTTTTATTTTTTCCCACATATTTTACTCCTATAATTAATAGTAAATTAACTCAATTATTTCATAAACAGTATAACATGTCAACTATTTTTTACTTTAAAGAGGAAATAGACTTCTCACATTATAAAAAACCATTAGCCCACTCTTTGATGTCATTCCAGCGCGTGACGCTGGAATCCAAATTTTTTAGACTGGATCTTATGGTCAAGCCCACAGCTGTATGAACATTGTCTACCAGGAGAGTGTCATCCCAGTGCTTGACACTGGGATGACAAGAAGAGAGCATGGGATGACAGGAGTGGAGCTATACAAAAAGAAGTAAAAAGGTTTTGAAGGCGGTGCTGCGGAAGTTTTTAGTACTTGCTCGCAACTTTCAACAATTTAATAGCACTGGTGTTTACAACCTCTCCGCCAACACGCTTAGTGACAAAAAACCTCACATAAGGTTTATTCGTATAAGGGTCTCTTAATATTCTCATTCCTCTGTTATCTACAATCTTATAAGCTTGTTTGAAATCTGCCATCGCAATTACTGGTAGCTGATTGTTTGGCGCTGGTGGCATATCGGCAGATTGATATACTGGTATTCCCATTAAGGTATCTGGAGCTTCAAGCGACAAACTTGGTTGCCAGAGATATTGGCCTGTTTGAGCTTTTAGTAGCCTAACATTCTTCAACGTACTCCTGTTCATCAAAAATGATGCATTTTTGGAATAATATTCGTCCAGAGAGTAATACAACATCATTATTGAATCACTATCTAATTTTTCAGTTTTAACTTGCTCTATTTTATTATAACTGTTTCCATTTTCATAAGTTAAAATTCCTTTGGGTTGAAAAGTACCCTCACCCTTAATGAAGGCTTCGCTTTCTTCCTTGCTAAAAGTCTCGGCAATCTTTTCCACCAGCCAACTCTCAACATCGACAAACGCATCATCGAGTAACTTTTGTGATATCTGTGGTTGAGCATATAACTCGTAAGTTGTTATGGAAATTTTTTGGATTTTAGGTGTGTCCGTATCTTTTGCAAAATCATACTTAGATTTATTGCCACCGTCATCATCATCTACTGTTTCACTGCTCCAACCTGCACCGGCACGGTCAAAATCTTCTATAATGTAATCCAATGTTTCAGTAGAGATTCTTTGATTGGAGCATATTTGTCGCATTGGGGACGAATCAGTTACGCGCTTGTTTATGCGTTTTATAATATGCGGAGTAACTAGATACCCTCCGATATCATTATCATCTCCACTGAGGGTTTTGTGTGATAAACCGCTTTCCATTCCCTTGCGGATATAATCAGAAAAATATTTATCGCTTGTGCTAAAATCTGTATTTACTTCTGGACGTTGAGCTGCAGTTTCGATCAAGTCTAAACGCCCTTTGCAACTATCAATGGCATTATTTACCTTGCATAGCTGCTCAATTGTTGCAGAATCAGCACGCCCTTTGCTTTCAATTTCTTTTAGTTTGCGATCATTTATTAATTTAAATTGCTCCCATGATGAAGCAAGTTCATTGATACGGTGAGCGATATCGGTAAGTGACATAATAGCCTCCTTTGAAAATGAAATGAAAAATTAGTTAGCATTAGACTTCTTTTGAATTTTGCAGGCAACTGTGTTGTAATTTGAAGACAGCAAATGGTATAACTGTACGAACATTGTAGTTTGGGCCACCAGTGGGCAGTGCCCAGACACTGGTTCTATGCAACTTAATTAAAAACGTTTGTTTTAGCGTAAGACAACTACCTTTAGCTCATCAGCTCAGTTATAAGCAAAATTTCTGGATTCCAGACTGGAATGACATCATCTGTTGTGCAATTTACCTTTAAAAATGAATATTCGTACAGTTATGTGCTTGGCACTGAAATGGCATCATTTGTTTATCTGTTGAAAATGTAAATCGGAAGATAGCGTGGCACTTTGTTCCACGCCTAGTACTGTAGACTTAATTCAGTAATTGAATTAAGCGAGACAAAATAAAGAGTAACAATACTATATAATGTTTGTTTTTTTATGTCAAGCACTTTTTTTATCTGCTTCAATTAGATAAGGGATTTCAATATTAATTCTGCGCTACTTGCAGTTTTTGTAATGGGTCTGCCAATAACGATATAATCGGCTCCTGAATTTATTGCTTCTCTTGGTGTTACTGTCCTTTTTTGGTCGTCATGACCTGGATCTATACGAATTCCTGGAGTAATAATTTTCAAGTCTTCACCGCATTCTCGGCGCACTTCTTGAGCTTCTAGTGCAGAACAGACTATTCCATGGAGTCCAATCTTTTTTGCAAGCTTTGCAAGCAAAATTACCTGTGATTTTACTTCTCTTGCTACTCCAAGCTCGTTTAAATCCTCATTGCTCATACTAGTTAGCACTGTCACTCCAATCAGCTTTATTTTTGTGCCTTGCACTACACTTAGTGCTTCTTCAAGCATTTTTGTCCCACCGCTGATGTGCAGAGTTAACATTTCAACGTTCAGAACTTTTATTACTTCAACTGTTTTAGCTACAGTGTTTGGAATGTCATGCAATTTCAGATCTAAAAAAATTGGTACATTGCATTTTGCAACTTCTTGCACTCCAGAAAGACCATGAGCAGCAAAAAATTCTAATCCCAGCTTTACCATGCCAACTTTACCACGCAGAGCATTAGCCAAAGATAAGGCCTTATTTAAGTCTTGTGTATCCAGTGCACATATTATTGGGTTCATTATCTTGCATAATTTTTTTTATAATAAGACTAATTATCGCACTTTACAAGTCCTACATTCTGGGATTGACTGTGTTTACAACGTTCTGTCCACGGTAAATCTGGCAATTTGATCGGAGTGGATGAGCGACTGTTATATCCAGAATCTTCCTCGGGTCCATATCCACGATCTCCTGCATGTAAAGGAATGGATGTTTCGTCTGGCGATGATGCATATACAAGATCTTCCAGCGAAGAAGCAGGCGTTTTGTTTCGCAAATCTTGTATAACTTCTTCTAACATAAACCTTATTACTGGAATCTCCTGTAATATTACTGCCTTATCATCATCTTTGATCACTTTACTTCTTTTTATTGATCCTTCTAACTTGCGTATCATATATTCTTTCATATTTTCTATATAAGACACTTTTTCTTTTCTCTCTCTCAACAAATCTTCTTCAAGTTGTTCTATTTGAGTGTCTTGCTTCAAAAGTAAATTTTTTACCTCATTGTTACAATCTTTTCTTATTCCCTCTAACTCAAAAGACTGACTTTCAATGAAATCATTTGCTTTATCTAACTCTTCAGATTTCTCTTTTAATTCTTGAGATAAGTTTTTATTTTTCTGATTAATTTCTTTAAATCTACATTGTAACTCATCTAATTCTACATAAAGTTCTTCTTGTCTTTGATACAATTCTTCTTTTTTATTATATAATATATTTTTTTCTTTACATAATTTTTCTATTTCCTTACATAATTCCTCTTTTTCTTTAGATAATTTTTCTATTTCTTTATGGAATTCTTCATTTTTTAATTCTGCATGTTTATTATTATCTATTTTCCTTTTCAATTCCGTTATACGTTCTTCTTTTTTAGCTATATCATTTTCTTTTTTTTGTAACTGTTCACATAAACACGAGATTTTACAAAGTAATTCTTCTGCTTGCTCACCAAGCTCATCTTTTTCCTTCATTATTTTTTTTAATTTGCCTGTTATTTCAAATACACGGTTTATTTTAGCTTCTAATTTTTGCTCTAAAGATTTTTTTTCTTCAAGAAGAGATTCTCTCTCAACTTCTGACTCATTTACTTTCTGAGCCAATTTTTTTGCTCTCTTGTCTAAATTTTGCTTTTCTCGAGTTAATTCACGCGATTGATTCTTTAATTTTTCCACTTCTTTGTTTGCAGCTTCTTCAGCTTCTTTGCCTAGAGTTATTTTATTTTCTAACTCTTGCTCTTTCTGAGCGAATTTACTTCTCTCAATCTCTATTTTTTTATTATTACTAATTATTTTATACGAAAGTGCAAGCACCAAAACAGATAATGCAGCTAAAGCGAGAGTTAGAGGAAGAGGTACATTAGAAGTTACAATAAGCGCTAAAGATGTAAGTAACGTTAAGGAACTAGCTATAAAATAAAATGCATTAGCTTTTTTAAACAAATTACTCATTACTCCCCTCCCCCATGAACAAAACTTTAGCAGTCTTGTACTGTATTTATTAAAATTCTCTTATCTGTGGGAGAATACGCACTTACATCTTAAGATGCGCAGGAATTATTTATTGAATTTCTCAAAGGCGATGAATTAGGGATGACGAGACTTGAATTAGGACTGTTTTGATTTTGTGGCCCTGAGTTTTCTTTATTCTCATCGTTCTCTTCCTTTTCAGGAGATTTTCTTGGAGGATTTTTTTTACCTTGTAGATTATTAGGTGAATTATTGTCCACAATTGGAAATTTAGACAAATTGGGAAATGTTTCGTTGGTAGAAGTTTCTCTTGTTGTTGGTGTGGACATATAATTTGAGGAAGGTAGCTCATTAACGAACTTACCTTTATTTATTTTTTCCAATTCTGGTGAATGTTCACTGCTTAGATCCTTTATCATTTTCAGTGAATTAACTGTTTCTTGTAATGAACTTTGTTCCAGCTTGTTTAGCTTTTTCTCTTTAGTAAGCTGCTTATTCAACACATTATCTATACCATGAGTCTCCTTAAAATGTTGACAGAATTCCCCAAGCCTAGACGTGCTAGTGAATCTTTTTTCTTCCAATTCACGTAATAAAATAATTAGATTTGCGTGTGAAAAACCTTTAGTCTCGTCTAAAACTCTTTTAAGCAAGTTAGGTATTGTTCCTTTCAGATGCTCATTTATTATTTTGTTACGTGTGTTTGTGTCTAATGTAGAAATCTTAATGTGTGTAGACAAACGACCACCCCTAGTAAGTGCTTCATCTAAATCACTTATACGATTAGTTGCAGCAATCACCGTCACACCTTTTATAGAGTCAAAGCCATCAATTTTAGTTAAGAAATGATTTAAATGTTCTACATTATTACCATTAAGATCACGTATTTTGCCAAAGCCTTCAATTTCATCTATAAAAACTATACAAGAAGCGTTTTCTTCTGCTTTTTTAAAAAGATCATTTATATTTTTTATATTAAACAAACTAGAAACAGAAACACTTATAAATGCAGATGTATCTTTAGTTTCACTCGCAATTGCCTTAGCAATCATAGTCTTACCAGTTCCTGGTGGACCATGCAAAATGTATCCTTCTTCTTTTTTTAGAGCCGCACCTGATTCTTTTTGTGGTTCACAAATCTTTTTCAGCTCTTGTTTCTTATCATGTGGAAGTATAATATCCTCAAATGTTATCTTTTCTCTTTCTTTACCTTTTTCATAAAACTTCATCTGCAGCTCTTCTTTTACTTCAACTTCCTTTATGAGACTACCAAGCCTTTCTTCTAATTCCTCTTTTGTTGCAGCACCATTAAGCCCTGCCTTTAGCTCTCCAATTTTTGTTGCAGCACCATTAGTCTGCTTTGAAATTTCATCCAATTTTGTTTCGAGATCACTAACTTTCTTATTTAGCCCTTCTTTTGTTGCAGCGCTTGTCCCTAGCTTTTTTATTTCATCGCTAAGCTTATTTAGCTCTTCTTTTTTTGCAGTACCATTAAGCCCTGCCTTTAGCTCTTCTTTTGTTGCAGCACTAGCAATATTTGTCACTAGCTCTTCCATTTCACCTTTTGTTGTAGCACCATTAGCTTGCTTTGAAATTTCATCTAATTTTGTTTCGAGATCACTAACTTTCTTATTTAGCCCTTCTTTTGTTGCAGCGCTTGTCCCTAGCTCTTTCACTTCATTGTTAAGCTTATTTAGCTCCTCTTTTGTTGCAACACTAGCAATCTTTACCTTTAGCTCTTCCACTTCATCTTTTGTTGCAGCACTAGCAATCTTTGCCTTTAGCTCTTCCACTTCATCTTTTGTTGCAGCACCATTAGCTTGCCTTGAAATTTCATCTAATTTTGTTTCGAGATCACTAACTTTCTTATTTAGCCCTTCTTTTGTTGCAGCGCTTGTCCCTAGCTCTTTCACTTCATTACTAAGCTTATTTATCTCTTCTTGTGTTGCAGCACTAGCAATCTTTGCCTTTAGCTCTTCCACTTCATCTTTTGTTGCAGCACCATTAAGCCCTGCCTTTAGCTCTCCAATTTTTGTTGCAGCACCATTAGTCTGCTTTGAAATTTCATCCAATTTTGTTTCGAGATCACTAACTTTCTTATTTAGCCCTTCTTTTGTTGCAGCGCTTGTCCCTAGCTTTTTTATTTCATCGCTAAGCTTATTTAGCTCTTCTTTTTTTGCAGTACCATTAAGCCCTGCCTTTAGCTCTTCTTTTGTTGCAGCACTAGCAATATTTGTCACTAGCTCTTCCATTTCACCTTTTGTTGTAGCACCATTAGCTTGCTTTGAAATTTCATCTAATTTTGTTTCGAGATCACTAACTTTCTTATTTAGCCCTTCTTTTGTTGCAGCGCTTGTCCCTAGCTCTTTCACTTCATTGTTAAGCTTATTTAGCTCCTCTTTTGTTGCAACACTAGCAATCTTTACCTTTAGCTCTTCCACTTCATCTTTTGTTGCAGCACTAGCAATCTTTGCCTTTAGCTCTTCCACTTCATCTTTTGTTGCAGCACCATTAGCTTGCCTTGAAATTTCATCTAATTTTGTTTCGAGATCACTAACTTTCTTATTTAGCCCTTTGATTTGAGGCTCTAAGCTTTGTATTGTATTTTCTTGCTCTTTAGCTAATCCATTTTTTTCATTAAGTTCTGCTTCTTTTTCATCAAGCTTTTTATTCTGGCTAATCATTCTACATGAAATTGCAATTACTACTGCAGAAAGCACAAATAAAGTCAAAATAACAGGAAGAGCTACATTAAAGGCTGCAATTGGAGATAAGAATGCAACATAAGGGGCAACAGCAAGTGTCCCAGATGCAAGCAATACCAAAGTAGCAAGAGTACCAGCTATAAGATATGGCGCATTAGTTTTATTATATAGATTTCCCACTATCGTTCCCTCATAAGTAAAGCTATCGTTATGGTAACGCTCACATTAAAGGAAGTCAAGCTAATTTAACATATAAAATCAATATAAATCTATATTCACTATGTATTTCTCGTCTTCAGTTTCAAGCTCAAACTGCATCCACTCTATCGTTTCCGCATTGCAAACTGCCTGCAAATCATCCTGTGCGGATTGATTCAATTTGTCCTCTCGTAGATCTGCTTTTATCACTAATTTCTTTATCAAATGCTTAACTGAAACATTATTATCTGCTTTTATCTTTCTGATAATGTTTAATATCTGCACGCAATTGTCTCCCATTTCCTCTGAATATTTATCGTAGATAAGCTCTTCTTTGCTCGGCCAATTACTTTGATTGTGCACAGAATTATAACTATAAAACTGGTGGTATATCTCTTCCGTAATGTAAGGCAAAAAGGGTGCAAATAACCGCAAAATAATATTCAGTACATATGCCAAACTTTGCTTTGCACTTAAGTTTGCTCCGCTGTCTACTTTATCTCCATATGCGCGCTTTTTTGCTAGTTCCAAGTAGTTATCACAAAAATCCTTCCAAAAAAATTCCTCTATTACGCCCAAAGCTTCGCAGTATTCAAACTGTAATAGGTTGTTTGTTGCTCTATCTATTACTTTGTACAGCTTAGACAATATCCACTTATCTATTGTCTCGTGAGCAGAATTTATGCTTACTGTTTGATGCTTTTCCATGAACATGGAAACAAACTTGCTAGCGTTCCAAAGTTTTGTAACTAGGCGCTTGCCAATTTTGAATATATTTTCAGAGTAGACTGTATCAACTCCAAGCCTTGAGTTTGCTGCCCAATAGCGCACTACATCAGCTCCATAAGTTTCAAGTATTACATGAGGAGTGATGATGTTACCTTTTGATTTACTCATCTTTTTCTTATCATCGGCTAAACACCAACCGCTGATCATAATGTTTTTCCAAGGTAAAGAATTTGCATGATAATGCGCTTTCAAAATCGTATAAAAAGCCCAAGTTCTTATTATCTCATGGCTCTGGCTGCGCAGATCTGCAGGAAATATTGTATCATAGCGATGATTTGGCAAGCTAAACTCACTATTTACTGCAAGTGCACTTAGTTGAGGAGTAATTGAACTTGTGGCCCAGGTATCCATTACATCTTGATCTGGGATAACCTCTTCTTTGCTATACCCTTTTGGCAAATCTTTGAGTGGATCTATAGGTAGGTCCTTTACTTCAGCTAGAATAATTTTACCTTCTTCTCCCTTACGGTTGGAATACCACGTTGGAAATGGCACACCAAAATAGCGCTGCCTTGAAATGCACCAGTCCCAATTTAGCCCTTCTATCCACACTTCCATACGTTTACGCATAGTAGCTGGATGCCAATTGCATCCTTTTACTTTATCTAATACTTGAGCTTTTTGCTCTAAGGTCTTGATAAACCATTGATAAGTAGGCAATATCTCAAGTGGTGCACCAGATCTTTCTGCACACTTAACAGAATGAGAAATGTTAGTGCTTTCTATCAAAAGTCCTTTTTTAGTTAGGATTTCGATCATCCTCTTTCTTGCCTCTTTAACCTTTAGTCCATTTATTTCGTTTAGTATATCGTCTGTCATCCGAGTAGCTGATACTGGTTCTTTTTTCTGACCATACGCTGACATGATATCTTCCTCTGTCATCGCTGGCATTGGCTCTTTTTCCTGGATTCCAATGTCAGCTACTTGAATGACATCATTCAGGTTCATCCTCCCATCCTGATCGATGATAATTTTCATCGGTAGATTATGCTTTTGCTGCCAATATATGTCGAGCTCATCACCGAATGTACAACACATAACAAGCCCCGTGCCTTTATCTATTTTAACCTTATCATCTGCTATTATTGGAACTTTCTCCTCTGTTATTGGCACTACCGCTGTTTTTCCGATCAGATGAGTGTAGCGCGTATCCTCTGGATGACAAAAAACTGCAACGCATGCTGGAAGTAGTTCAGGTCGCGTAGTTGCAATATTGATCTGCTCATTTTCTTGAGTAGAGAAAACTATCGTGTTTAAGGATGACTCAAAAACTTTATCTTCTATTTCTGCTTGCGCAATTGCTGTTTTATCAACCGGGTCCCAAAGGATAGGTTGCATTTTTCTATATGCATATCCCTTATTATATAGATCGATGAATGACATTTGTGAAAGCGTCACATTTTCCTTGCTGATCGTGTGATATTCCAAACCCCAGTCATAACTAATGCCGACCGATTTAAATAGTTCCTTGAATTCTTGCTTTGATTTCTCAATAACTTCATGGCACATCTCTATAAATTTTTCTCTGCCAACTTCTTTTGCACGGGTTTTATAGGTTTGCTCAACCAATCTTTCAGTGGGAAGCCCGTTATCATCAAACCCAATTGGGTAAAACACATCTTTGCCCAGCATGCGTTGAAACCTTGCAATAAAGTCCGTGTGGCAATAGCTAAATATATGGCCAATATGGAGTTTTCCCGATATTGTCGGCGGAGGTGTGTCTATAGTGAAAGTGTTATCCTTTTCACCATTCCACTTATAAACTTTACTGCCTTCCCACAATATGTTGCATTTGTCTTCAATTTCTTTAAAGCCGTATTTTTCTTTTAACATAAATATTTCTTAAGTTTTAAGCTCTAAGTTAGCACAATTAAGCAAATACGGCTACGCCAAAATTTTACGAGCATAACACACTATGGAAAATATTACTTTACGTTAAGTTTTAAAAGCATTATACTGTTAAATAATATTTATATGAGATTTAATATGCTTACAGAGATTAATGGTACAATAAAGTTAGTTGGTGAAGAAAATGATCAAGAAATACAGCTTACCATTCCAGGAAGCGATTATGAAAAATTTAAAGAGTATAAAAATATAAATCAGAATGGCGAAGTAATTGAGGGAGAGTTTTATGCGGAATTTATGCTAGGTGGTGAAAAACTATATATTACTGGTCATTATGGAGAAGAAGATGCTGTTACTTTTTCTATAAATTCAGTTAACGGCGAAAATGACACAACGAAAGATCCGTTAAAGCTTAACGGAAAGGACGAGGTTGCGGTAGAAGGACTGCTTAAACATCCCAGAAAGCAAGTAGAAGAATTAAGTGCTGAAATAACAGCATTAAAAGCTCAAAACAATACAAAAGAAGTTGCGGACTTAAAGCAACTGTTAACAGATAAAGAGACTGAAATAACAGCATTAAAAGCTAAACAGGCAGAACTAGAAGCTAAACAGAATGAAGTTCAGCAGTTAACGCAGAAAAATAAAGAACTAGAAACTGAAAAGAATGAAGCTGAGCGGGAAAAACAAAACTTAGAAGATGCAAAGAAAGAAGCTGAGGAGAAACAGCAAGAATTACAAACTCAATTGACTGAAGCTAACACGGAAAAAACAGCATTACAAACTAAATTGACTCAAGCTGAAAAGGAAAAAACAACATTAGAAGAGCAGTTAAAGAAGAAAGGCGAAGAATTAGAAACTGCAAATGAACAAGCTGAGAAGAAAATAAATGAACTAAATGCTGAAGTTGCGCAGTTAAGGGCAGTACCAAATGATACTGCTGCTCAGTTAAAAGATAAAGAGGATAAGATAAAAGAATTAGAAGCTAAAATAAACCAACCAAATGCTGAAGTTGAAAGCCTAAAGAAAGACTTACAAGCTCGAAATGCTCGAGTTCATCAGTTAGAGAAGGAAAATAAAGAACTAGAAGCTAAAAACGAAACAACTGAGCAACCAAAACAAAGCAATGGAGCGAAGTACACCGCTACCGTTGGTATGGGTCTTGCTGCTGGGTTGGTAGCATTTACTGCACTTGAACGTACAGTTAGATTAGAGATGTTAGTAATGATTGGTATAGCAGTAGCATCTGCACTCGTAGTTGGTGGTATTACATATGCAGCATTACCTAGTACTCAAGTAAATGGAGCGGAAGCACAAGAAGTAAATGAGAATGGGCCAAAGAAGTAAGTAAATAAAGGTGGCTTGACACACATAAACTGTGTCAAGCCAAATGGTTATGTATTAATCTTTTTTCGGCATTTTTACTATCTAAATTTCAAAAAAAAATATTGAGAAAAGTAACTCATCCACTTTTTAAATTATATCTCAGAGTTTACAGTGAGAAATGTTTCTCGCTTAATGTTTCAAACGTGATATTTTTATTCATTAATTAAAAATCTCAAATGTTACTACCATTTCTGTTAATCCTGTCTCTAATTGCCAAGTTCATTGAAATTGATATTTCCGTACCTAGTTTTCCTGATATGGTGCGCTATTTTAACGTATCAGAAGGCACAATTCAATTAACTATCGCTTATAATTTCCTAGGCTTGTGCATGGGAGGGTTGTTTTTTGGTCCATTGTCTGAATGCTATGGCAGAAGAAGGATGATGATCATAGGTAACACTTTGTTATTAATTGGCGCTGTTGGTTGTGTTTTTGCACCGTCGATTTTTTGGCTTTTAATTTCTCGCTTTGTTCAGGGCATTGGTGTCAGCACGTCTGTAGTTGTGTTTGCAATCGTTGCAGACAGCTATAAAGGCGACGAAGCGGTGAAATTTATTGGAATCATGAATTCTGTTCTTACAGTTGTCATGGCAATTGCACCTGTTTTAGGAAGTTTTATCAATGGTGCTGTAGGGTGGCGTGGTAATTATGCAAGTGTTGCAACAATTTGTTTGATCTCTTGGATTTTGCTGCTCTTATGGATTTTGCTGCTCTTAGCGTTACCAGAAACAAAAAAGGACCGCGATATTTTTAGTTTGAAAAAGATGATGAAAGACTATGGAAAGCTATTATTGAGTTCAAGGTTTATGGCGCCATCTTTGGTAATAAGCCTCTTTTCTGCTGCTTATATGTCATTTATCACTTGTGGACCTTTCTTGTATATGGAAACTTTTGGTTTATCTAGCACTATTTATGCACTACATCAAGGTGCAATAGTTGGATCCTTCTCACTCATCAGTCTATTCACTGGTAAAATTTTACAGAAACTTGGGGCAATAAGGTGTGTAGCTTATGGCGCGGGTGTGATCATGATTGGATCTATATTGCTTTTGATATTCAGTATGGTTACACCCTATTCTTTCTACTTAGTGACACTATCTATGGTCATTTTCGCTATTGGTTGTGCAATGTGCCAGGCAGTGCTTTTTAACGCATCACTGAATGTTTTTCCTGAAATTAAGGGCACAGCTTCTTCTGCAGTTGCATTCATCAGGTCTTTTATCATGGCTGTCTTTATCGGCTTAACAAGCTACGTTTACAATGGTCAAACAATCAGTGCAGCTATTCTTGTTTTTTCTGCAGTGGTACTAGAACTTATTTTTACTGCATATTTATTGCGTTTAAAAGATGCAGTATAGTTGATGCAAATGATTAGTTTTCTCCCGCTAACCTTTCTGCTTCATTACGTGAGATTAATGCCTCAATAAATTCATCTAGTTCACCTTCTTTTATAATCTGCTCTAGCCGATGTGAAGTTAGATTAATTCTATGATCTGTGATTCTTGATTGTGGGAAATTATATGTTCTTATGCGCTCGGAACGATCACCAGAGCCTATCTGACTTTTTCTCATTGTTGACCTTTCCATTTCTTTTTTGTGTCTTTCAATTTCGTATAGCCTTGCCCTCAATACTTTGAGCGCTTTAGCTTTATTTTTGTGTTGCGATTTTTCATCTTGCTGTATTACAACTATCCCTGTTGGCAAGTGGGTGACCCTTACTGCGCTGTCAGTTGTATTCACTGACTGCCCTCCAGGACCACTGGATCTATAAACATCTATGCGTAAGTCTTTTTCTTCTATTTTAAAGTCAACTTCTTCTACTTCAGGTAATATCGCAACAGTAGCGGCAGAGGTATGCAACCTTCCTGAGGATTCAGTTTCTGGCACTCTCTGTACTCTGTGTACCCCTGATTCAAATTTCAACCTTGCAAAAACTTCTGTTCCATTAATGAGTGCAGAAGCTTCCTTATAGCCACCTATACCTGTGTTAGAAATGCTTATTGGCTCGAACTTCCAATTTCTTCTTTCTGCATATTTTTGATACATACGAAATAACATCGCTGCAAATAATGCTGCTTCTTCTCCGCCTGTGCCCGCTCTGATTTCTAATATTGCATTTCTTGAGTCATCTTCATCTTTGGGCAATAATGCTAACTTTAGTTTTGCTTTTACTTTTGGTAATAATACCTTGTGCTTTTCGAAAAATTCTTCTTTTGCTAACTCTTTTATATCACCTTCACTGTTTTCATCCTTCATTATTTCTTCTAAATCTGAAATTTCCTCTTTCAGCGTGTTGTATTCATCAATTATCTTGATTATTGGCCTGAGCTCAGAGTATTCCTTTGAAAGGGTAATGAATTCTTTTTGACTTAAATTGGCAGGGTTTTCCAAGTTCCTCTCTATATCATTAAATTTTTTCTTCAAGTCTTGTAAATTATTCTCTATATTCATATAGCACAGATCTAGTATTTTAACTGTTTAAGTAATATATACTGAAATAAAAAATTTTTTACATCAAGCAATAACATTATAATATACCTTCTACTTGAATATAATGGCAAAACAGATAACATCAAGCTGCAATTTCATATTTGGAGCTTTAGACATAAAATCATTACCAGATGAGTCAGCTCCAGAGATTGCGTTTGCTGGTAGATCAAATGTAGGAAAATCCAGTCTGATCAACTTACTGATAAACAGCAAAAAAGCTGCTAGAGTTTCCTCTAAACCTGGATGCACTAGACAAATAAATTTTTATTCTATGTACAATGATAAGTTCAGGCTTGTTGACCTACCAGGGTATGGCTACTCTCATGCAGGCAAGGAGGAAATTATACAATATTTAAACTTAATTGAGTATTATCTAATTCAAAGAAGAAATCTAAGAAGAGTGTTTGTGTTGATAGATAGCAAGGTAGGATTAAAAGAAATGGACAAAGACTTCATTTATTGGTTAATATATAATAATATTAACTTTAACGTTGTGCTAACAAAAATAGATAAAGTAAGTCAAAAAAGCTTAGTTGCTGTTATAGAAGATATTCAAAAATGGATTAATAATGAGAATGTGTCAATTCATCAAATAAGCACCCGTGTCAAGTGTAAAATAACCAAGGTAAGAGATGAGTTTTTCAAGTTTACAAGATAAAAGAATGAAGAGTAGTGAATTTTTAAGGGATGAGGTATTATTTAAACAAAAAGCAGAAATATTAATTGAAGTGTTATCTAATATACCTAGCTTTGTGGGCGAAACTTTTATTATCAAATGTGGCGGCATAACGATCTCAGATGAAACACTATTTAATACTTTTGTGCATAATGTTGTCTTATTGAAACAGCTTGGTATAAATCCGGTGATAGTTCATGACGGAGAATATGAAATTAACTCGGTGTTAAAAATGCTGGGTATGGACAGTAAGTTTGTGAATGATACCAGGCTCACGGACAAAGATACTATGAAAATCATTGAAATGGCGCTATGTGGTTCAGTTAATAAAAAAATTGTTCAGCATATAAATTCTGTTGGTGGTTTAGCTATTGGATTATGTGGAAAAGATGGTAACTTAATTAAAGCCGAAAAAATAACCGCTACGCTTAGAGAAGATAGATCAAATAATATTGAAAAGATATTAGACATGGGATTCATCGGTAGACCAACTGAAATCAATCCTGATATATTATTTTTTATTGAAGAATCAGATTTTATACCAGTTATTGCACCCATTGGTCATGGAAAAAATGGGGAAACATATCATATTGATGCCGATAGCACTGCAAGCGCAATTGCAATTGCAGTTTCTGCATCTAAAATGATAACCTTTAGCGATACAGGTGAAGAAATAGATAAAATTGGTGGCAGGAAGATATCTGTTAAAAATTTAAATGCATCGATTGATTGTGGCAAAATTCAAGGAGAAAAATTTATTCAAAGGCTTATGGCATATACTAAAATGGTAGAGGAATGTGCTGGAGTTGTTCACATATTTGATGGTAGAATACCTAACATTATGCTTGATTTATTTACTGAAAATAATTCGAGCATATCAATTGTGGGTGATTTATAACTACACGAATACCAAGAGGGTGTCATCCGAGTGCCCAGACACTGGGATCTCATTTTACTTTATGATAATGTCATGAAGGTAGCCTCCTTCTCCTGTCATCCTAGTGCTCCTTTTTTGTCATCCCAGTGCGTGACACTGGGATCCATTTTCTTTTTTCTAGATTCCAGCGTCACGCGCTACCTTCCATATAAATATTAAGAAATTTACCAAACGAAAAAAAAAAGGCAAAAGAAGCCCTGGTCATTGTTTATTTTCAGTATTTGGCGTTTTTTAAGTCTTAAACACTGCAATTTAGCTGCTTTTAAGTGCAACTCACCTTAGCTAAAATGTTTAAGAAATTTACTAAGCAGAAAAAAAGGCAAAAGAAACCCCGTAGTAATTAGTGTTCACTCTCTAATCCTGCAAATTGGCGTACTATACTGTCTTAAACAGCGCGTTTCAGCTTATGTAGGTAAAAACCCAGAATGTTATGAAGACATAAGGTGCACATAGTGCAAAAAATTAAAAATAAGACGCCAACTACGTTGTTTTCTTGCTGTTTAATCTGCACAGATGAAGATAACTGAATACCTTCAGTTTTATGACGTGTATAACAATGTGGCAAAAAATATTATAGAATTCAATAGGATAATCCCTAGAGAATTACTCATCTACAAAAAGCCAAATCGTGTTAATGCTGTTTAGATGTAAAAGATAAGCTAAATTTTTACGAGGAAAAAATAGCAAGACACCTTTGATTGAACCAAGTTTATGTGGTAGGCAACTGAGCCAGGTTGTTATTTTAACTACCACAATTAAGTCAGCAAATTTTAACAGTAAGGAGAAACATCGTGAAAACACCGAAAAAAATATGGAAAAGTATTGCTAAAAAATTCAAAAATAGCACTGCCGCAAAAGCAAAAGTTTCTAGCAGAGAAGAAGCCAACAAACCTTTAGAAACCTCAGTTATGGATTAGAAAATAGATAAAAGTATAACTAAGAAGAGGGAAACAGGGTAAACTCGAGTATTTTAGTAATAATAAGAGGTTACCCATGAAGAAAGATATTACAGAACTGTACTGTTGCGTCGAGGATTTTTGTCGTGCGGTAGATGATAATTTTGCAAATAGGTTCTTATCAAACGGCAAAAAACCAACCAGAGTACCAGAAATAGCGCACTCAGAAATTCTAACCATAATCCTATTATACCATAAATCACCATGTAAAAACTTCAAGGCTTTTTATCTTTGTTATCTTCAGTTATTCTATAGATCAGAGTTTTCAAAGCTGCCTTCATATCACAGATTTATTGCCTTAAAGCCGCGAGTTTTGTGGTATTTAGCATTACTTTTGCAATGGTTTTGTGAACAAGCAAAAATGACCGGGATTTCCTACATAGATTCTACTTCAATAGCAGTATGCCATCGAAAAAGAATCTCAAGAAATAAGGTTTTCAAAGGATTAGCAGAGTTAGGAAAGAATACTTACGGCTGGTTTTTTGGTTTTAAATTACATGTAGTAATCAATGAAATAGGTGAAATTCAAGGTGTTACGCTAACCAGAGGTAACGTCGATGACAGAAAACCTGTACCAACTCTAACCAAAAAACTAACTGGACTTTTGTTTGGAGATAAGGGCTATATAAAGAAAGAGCTCTTTGAGAAACTATTCGATAGAGGTCTAAAACTCGTCACTAAAGTGAAAAAAGGTATGAAAAATGCACTGATTTCGCTGAAAGAGAAGATTTTACTAGGGAAAAGATCGATTGTTGAAACGGTTTTTGGCTGCCTAAAAAACAAATTTGAACTTGAGCACACTCGGCATAGATCCACAGTAAATTTCTTGGTACATATTTTTTCTACCCTCATTTCTTATTCAATGCAATCGAAAAAGCCCTGTATTTCTCAGCTTTACTTCGTTGGTTAATCCATAACTGGGGTTTAGAAATAACTATAGAGCAGCAGCCCACTGTTGTAACAGCAAAAACTACTACAGCTAAAGATGAAAATAGTAAGGAAATATGTAAATATAGTGTAATAAATATAAAGCATAAAGATGCTACCCACGCAATTAATAAAGCTACAGAAACTGACACCAAATTATGTGAAAGTGAAGACCTTCAACCTATATGGCTACCACATCAAATAGTAAAACCGTCCTTTGGACCATCAGAGACTGTTATCAAATCTTTTGAAGATGTAAAAGGATATTTACATACCCTAGCTAAAAATGTTGACAATCATGGGATATATGAAGGTAGCAAAGAATATTTACAGAGAGTAGTAAATCACCTAGATGGCTTTTGTATTATGGAGAGCGATAAATTACAGAAGCTAGAAACAAATCTCGATAAGTCAGATTTAACGAAAAAGGAGTTTATTCAAATAACTACATCCTTAGTAAGTGCAATAGATAGCTCAAACATTGGTAAATTTAACAAAAGAGAGCAAAAAATTGTAGGTGATCATACTCAGAAGCTTATAGAAGAAAGAGAGAACAATGAAGGAAAGAAACAAATTGATCTATAGACCACAAGATTCCAAGGAAAACTAATTCTCAACGTGGCTCATTAATTTAGCAAAATTGGCCGTATTCTTTACGTTTTTTATAATATTTATTTACATAAAAATATATAATTAAGGAAGTAGGTATAAGAAATTAAAATCTACGAGCAAACACTAGTGTCCTGATAAAGCTGTTGCATTTTTGTTAAATACTTGTATGGTCTAGACGTGTGTCTTTAATTTTGAGGTGTGGGTATGATAGACTTTATAGACAATCAATCTGAAATAATATTGCAGAGGATAGAGGAAAATCCAAGTATACACAGCAGTAACATTGCTACAAGAATAGCGAATGAATTGCAAGAATATAATTCAAGAAGGTCAAGCGAAATTAATGAATCTATTCACCACAAAATGCAGTTATTGGATGAAAACTATAACATGGAGCAGGGTATGGAATTAGCAGTAGGAAATAGTGCAGCCGATTTTAGCTTGCCAGCAGATTCTGGTGAAAATTTGTCACTGAGTGGATTTTTTGGTAAAAAAAATGTAGTTCTTTATTTTTATCCTAAAGATGGTACTCCTATTTGTACGATGGAAGCAAAAGGCTTTAGAGATAAAATAGATGATTTTTCTTCCCTTGACACAGTGATAATTGGTGTATCAAAAGATAGTGTTGAGCGCCATGCTAACTTCAAAGCAAAATATTCTCTGCCATTTTATTTGGTTTCTGATGAGAATGGTGAAATGTTGGAAAAATACGGTGTTTGGGTAGAAAAAAGCATGTTTTTTAAAAAGTATATAGGAATAGAGCGCACTACTTTTTTAATAGATAAACAAGGTAAAATAATGAAGATCTGGAAAAATGTAAAAATTAGTGGACATGTTGATGAGGTTCTAGAAGAAATAAAGAAGAATATAGATTAAAGAATGGAAACGAAAGGAAAAGATGGTTTAACGATGCCAGAGAGATATTTTGGAGCATTACGTAATTACAATGCAGCATATAAGGAAAAGTTAGATAAATCAAGCCATGCCGAAAAAATTATCAATGAAAGAAAAAATAGTAATGAAAGAATAAACTCACTATAGATGCACAATTAACTTTACCTAGAAAAAGTGGAAAGAAAGTTAAGTCTAAACATACCATAGTTGTGATTGAACGATGGAGAACTAATCGATTCTAAGATAATATCTCTACTTTTGAGAATTTTGCTATGTTAATGGCTCTATAACTCCCATAATCCCAGTTTTAATGATCTTCTTCTACCACAATTTATAGATGCGATAGAACCGTTAAGGGTAGCTCAATTTTGAGTAAAAATCTCATCTTTTTTCTTTTCAAAAGGACGAGCATCGTAGAACAATTCTATGCGAGAAATGAGACCATCACTAAATGATAAAAATGAAGCACCTCGAAGAGTACCGACAGGATCAGAACAATCAAAATCCAACACTAGCATAACCTTATTGCCAGAAATAAATCTTTCTCGGATTGTAAGCCTCCTGAAAAACATCGAAAAATTTTTGGCAGCTTCAACTACTGATTCTTTACCATTAAAATTTGCAAGAGGACCTATAAAACAGACATGGGGATGAATATATGAAGCCATCTCATCAAAACTTTTTGTATACATAGCCATGTAATAAGACTCTGCTTTATTTAGATTTTGATTCACCATATTACAACTTCACGTACGTTCACATGTGCTTAAATTATACATAGATGTTAAGGCTTTGCAAATAAAAAGAGCTACTCAAAGCTTTCACAAATTGATGTTATTTATTGACAATGCATCTCATGAAGGTACTATGCTTTGAATAATGTATTTAATGATCTTTTGTGATCCTTATGTCTTATGAGTGAGTCTGGGGTATTGGTATGACTATTAAGGTATACCCAGATCCAAATGCATTATACCCTATTGAAGGTGTTACAAGAACATGCTTTCTCAAAAACATTATCACCAATACGCAAATTATTGTTGGTGACTATACATATTATGATGATCCAGAAGACATATATAA
Organism: Wolbachia endosymbiont of Oedothorax gibbosus; assembly: GCF_936270435.1. NCBI lineage: Bacteria > Pseudomonadati > Pseudomonadota > Alphaproteobacteria > Rickettsiales > Anaplasmataceae > Wolbachia > Wolbachia endosymbiont of Oedothorax gibbosus. The sequence goes on along the minus strand of NZ_OW370567.1, from coordinate 782,500 downwards.
TTTTGAGAAGAACGTACTGTATCTATTTGATTTCATTAAAGATAAACTTATTATCGGTAAATTCTGTCAAATAGCAACAGGTGTTCGATTTATAATGAATGGCTCGAATCATGCAATGGATAGTATTTCAACTTACCCTTTTAAGATATTTGGAAAGTCTTGGAATTTTGCTTCAATGAACGTAGCAAGTAAAGGTGATACAATAATAGAGAATGATGTCTGGATTGGAAACTCTGTCACAATTATGCCTGGTGTTAAGATTAGTAATGGTACCATTATTGGTACGAGCGCTCTTGTTACAAAAGACGTTGAACCCTATGCGATTGTTGGTGGTAACCCTGCGAAGTGTATTCGGAAAAGATTTGATGATAAAACCATTGATTTTCTATTGCAGCTAGAATGGTGGAATTGGCCAATCGAAAAAATTACAGAGAATTTAGGAGCCATTACAACAGGAGATTTAGAAACTTTGAAAAAAATTTATGAGGAGGAAAAATTAGACTAAAATTTGCGTATGTTTTCCTGGTACTTTCAATCTTAAAAAGAACATTTGTCAACTCAAAAGTTATCCAAGTCAAATGTTAATAATGTATCATTTCACGGCCTTTCACATAGGTAAGGGGATTTAGAGATTTGAAACCAAGGTTAAACGTTAATTTCTTAACTTTTGAATTTCATCAAGGGAAAGACCTGTGATTTGAGCTATAACATCAATAGAGACACCGGCCTTAAGTGAGTTTTTAGCCACTGCTATTTTAGCCTGTTTTTCGCCCTCTTCTCTGCCTTTCTCCGCGCCAATTTGAATACCTTCCGCTCTGCCTTTTTCATGTCCGATTTGGATGCCTTCTTCTCTGCCTTCTTCTCTACCTTCTTCTCTACCTTTTTCAGTAGCATCATCAAGTTTTTGAGCGAGGATGCCTTCTTCTTTGCGGAGATCCATTATCCTTTCTTCGTACGCTATCAGATCTTTCTCATTCCAGCGAAACTTGTCTAACTCATCGTAGGCTAACTTTATTATTGGTGCTTTTTCTGCTATTCTCATTAAATCTTCATCTGTCGTTTCTTCAGCATATTTAAAGAAAAATAGCCAACGATCTACTATGCTTTCTAGCTGTTCTACTCTGCTTTTTGTAAATTTAGGTAATTCAATAAAGACGAATTGAAAATCTTTTAAGTAATGTCCATTGGTTTTTACATCACGTATATTATGAGTAGAAAGATAATCAACTTCGTTAGGAAGTAAGTTACAATTGGAAATAGCAATAAAGAAAACTTTCTGTAGATCAATGTAATTACCAGATTTATCTAATTGCCTTGAGTAAGCTTTAGCGGCATATAATTGGGCACGTTTTTCAAAGCCTTTATCACGAGCGAGCTGCATTTCGATGACAAATCTATGACCAATAGAGTCTTTGCAAAGAACATCAACAATACTTTGTTTATCAGAGGCAATTTCAGGATCCATGATAGTACTGAGAAATTCTATTTCTTTTATCTCATTATCACCAGAAAAGCCTAAGATATCGTTTAAAAAGTGTATAAGAATATTTTTGTTCTTCTCAGAGCCAAAGATTTTCTTAAAACTTAGATCATTTTTTGGATCGAGAAACTTTGAAAGAGCCATGAGAAAAAAACCTAGAAAACATTAATAATTATACACAATTCTGAAGAAATATTCAACTAAAATTCAAACATGTTAGTCAGAAAATGATCTACTCAGAAGGACTAGCATTTTAGGCTTTCTATACATCTTTATTACAATTATTTCTGTTTTGAAATTAGTGAAGATGCCTAATAGAGATTGATTTTTATTAACATCAAAGCTATATCTTCATCAGACTGAGAGTTGGAAATATGGCAATAATTCTTTTAGACACAAAAACTATAAACCGTATAGCAGCGGGGGAGGTAATAGAGAGGCCAGCAAGTGTAGTAAAGGAATTAGTGGAAAACGCAATAGATGCTGGAAGTTTAGAAATAGAGATCAAAATAGAAAGTGGTGGGCGTAATCTTATTACTGTGATAGATAATGGTAACGGAGTAGAAAAAAACGATTTAGAACTTGCGTTTATGCGCCATGCTACTTCAAAATTGAGCGATAGTGAGTTGATAGAAATCAAGCATCTTGGCTTTAGAGGAGAAGCTCTGCCTTCAATTGCAGCAGTAAGTAGGATAAAATTATTGTCTAAGGCAAGAGAAGCAAGTGAAGCATGGTCTATAAGTTATGAGGGTGGAGAGAAAATAGGTGAGCTAACTCCTTATCCTTTATCACAAGGGACACATATTGAAGTACGAGACTTGTTTTTTGCTACCCCAAATAGACTAAAATTTCTAAAAACCGAAAGAGCAGAAACTCAAAGCATTGTTGATATTGTAAATAACCTAGCAATGATAAATTATAGAATAGGGTTTACTTTCAATTCAGGTAATAAAAAGCTCTTAAAATACGCTAAGCAAACTTCGTTATTTAGCAGATTATGTGAAATAGAAGAGGAATTTCAGGGTAATGCGCTGGAAGTTAATGAAGAAGAAGACGGCATTAAACTTACGGGACACATCTGTAAACCGACCGTCAACCGTGGTAAGTCAACTCAGATCTATACGTTTGTTAATGGGAGGCCAATCAAGGATAATCTACTCGTTGGCGCGATTCGTTATGCGTACCATGATTTTATTCCAAGTGACAGATATCCGTTTGCGGCATTGCACTTAGAAATACCATACGATCAAGTAGATGTAAACGTGCATCCAAATAAATCAGAAGTAAGATTTCAGAATAAAAGGCTAATATATGAAATAGTGAGAAGAGAAAGCATTATCGACGAGGTTCGCAGCAAGTGATCAAAGTATTGAAGAGTTTGATGCTAGTAAAAGTCAAGAGCAAGTCAATAGTAAAGAGAAAAAAAATCAAAAAGAGTTTTACGAGAAGAGACCAAGTCTTTTAGAAAATCGTCTAATGAAAGAATTCAATGCACCAGATGAAAAAGCAAAAGGCTTATCAGAACAGTCAAAATCGTTTACCGGCATAGAGAAATTTCCATCACAAGCGGAGACTATGGTCCTGGAAAAAAAGGTGTTAGAGCAAGTTGATTTGATAGAGAGCCACCCGCTCGGATTTGCACGCTGTCAGGTCTACAATACTTATATTATTGCCGAGGCTAAAGACAAATTAATTATAGTTGATCAACATGCAGCCCATGAGAGGTTAGTGTATGAATGTTTAAAACAAAAATCAAATATAAAAAGACAAAAATTGCTTATGCCTGAGACGGTTGAAATCAAAAACCAAGCTGGGATAGAGATGGTTGAAATGTATAAAGATAAGCTTTTCGAAATGGGTTTTGAGATTGAAATTAAATCAGAAAATAAGGTTATAGTGAGGGAAATCCCTGCAATTTTGGGAGCAATAAATGTTAAAGAGATGCTAATTGATATAGTTGATAGATTAACGGAAATAGAAGATACATTGCCAGTAGAAGATAAAGTGTTGGCCACTATCGCTTGTCATGGATCAATTAGAGCAGGTAGAAAAATGAGGTTAGAGGAAATGAACGAGCTGCTAAGGCAAATGGAAAAAACACCATATTCCGGGCAATGCAACCACGGAAGGCCAACTTATATAGAAATGAAACTGAGTGATGTAGAGAAATTGTTTGAAAAGGAGCTAGATTAAGCTGTTGAAGTGATCTTTATTGAGATAGTTCTTCTAGTTATTAAGGAGTCAGTATAGAATGTAAATATTTGTTTTGTAGATAAAGAGTGGCTGCTAATAACCCTAATTTTTTAGACTACAAAGTAGGACAGAAAGTAAGAAGTTGTAGGCTAGCGAAGAGATATACTCAAAAGGATTTAGCAAGTAAAATCGGTACAAAATATCAGGTCATACTACAGTATGAAAAAGGAAAGCGTAAAATTTCAATCAGAAGGTTATATAGCATCGCAGAAGCACTATCAGTTAGCATTATAGATCTTATTCCTGAACACACAATATCAAATGAAAACAGTTATCTCGAGAGTGAGGGGAAAGAGATATTAGATCTAGTAGAAAAGTATGAGAAAATTGAGAATCAAGAATTACGTAATGTAGTTTATTCATTAATTACATCTGCACAGGCTAGCAAGGAAAATAGTAGAAAAGTGGCAAGAATAGAGGTGGCAAAGAATCTAGTTAAAGCAGGAGTTTCTGTTGAAATAATTTTCCAAGCAACGGGCTTATCAACTGAAGAATATAGTAATGCAGAGGAAAAAACTACTTCTGTAGACTACAGGATGGGACAAAGGATAAAAAAGCTAAGGATAATGCGAAAGTACACTCAGGAAGACTTGGCAAAAAAAATTAGTATAACGCATCAAAAAATAAGCGACTATGAACAAGGAAATATTGCTGTTCCACTTGAAAAGTTATATGAAATAGCAAAGGCGTTATCAGTCAGCATTAAAGATCTACTTACAAGGCGACATAGTGAAGCAAGCAGTGGTTTAATAGAGAAATACAGGGAAATTGAGGATCAAGAGTTACGCAACGGATTTTATGTACTGATCAAATCTTTATCTGAAGGTATGGAGATTATTGCAGGAAAGGTCAAGAAAGCGGAAAAAGCCGAAATTGCAAAGAATCTACGTAGATTAGGAATTTCTATCGATATTGTTTCACGAACAACTGGGGCAACTGAGCTACTTTTTTAAAAACACGACTTAAGAAATATCTTCTGCATTTTGCATAAAAAATAAACAAAAAAAATTGAAAAATTGATTTGACTTCGCCCGAAACCTATGGCTTTATGCCAATACTACCAAGAAAACAGTAGTAAATAATTAAAAAAAATTAGTAGCTAATAGGAGGCATATCTTATGAATAATAATAATAAAAGTAAAGATAAAAATGAATTTATAGAAGAAATAGAGAGAATACGACAAAGCGGGGGAGGAAAGGCCTTACTTAATCATGAAATAGTAGCAATATTTCTAAGTGTAGTGCATGGTAAGACCCAAGCCCAAGCTATTGCTAGAAGGTTAACAGACAAGTATTCTGGAATAAGTAAGATCTTCAGCCAAGAGATGGATGATCTGAAAATGGTAGAAGGGGTGACTGATGATACAACAGCGATAATTTCGTGTGTTAAGGAAACTTTAGAGAGGGCACCAACCGAAGAGTTCAAGGAAGAACCGGTAATAGACGATTGGGAAAAGGTCGCAAAATATTTAAGTACGAGTATTGGTTACTCAGAAAGAGAAAATCTCAAAGTAATGTATTTGAATAAAGGGTATCGTTTAGTAGGAAAAGAGACTTATACTGGTACAGTTGATCATATACCTTTTTATATAACAGAAATAACAAGAAAAGCAGTACTTGCAAGAGCAACATCAATTATAATATCTCATAACCAGCCTGGAGGAACTGTAAAGCCATCAGAACGTGATAAAGCTATGACTAAAAACTTAGCTTCAGCTTGTGCAACCATAGGTATAAAGTTAGCAGATCACATTATTGTTGCAGGCAACAACTATTTTAGTTTCAAGGAAAAAGGATTGTTATGACTGTGCTCGAACTTTTCTTTTCAAGTTTTAAGCAGTAATTTGAACCTAAAAAGCTTTTCTGATCCAAAATTGTATTTATGTTTTTTATTTTCGTTGAAATATAAATATATAAAAGTATTTGCAAATTACAGATTTATGTTTTATAATTCCTGGAAAAGAGCATATTGGGTTAATAATAAAGTAACAAATTGCGCTGTAGACTTAGATAATATGTTTAATATAGGAGGCTATATGACTAATAAAAAAATCACAGTAGTTGGTAATACTCGTAAGTTCAACATTGATCTTAGCAAATTACCGGACGAAATATTAAGTGATCTTGAAGGCATAAGTTGTACTGATATACAACAGTCTAACTTTGTGAGCAAAATTAATAAGGCTAAGAAGCCTGGAGGAGAGATGCCTTCCCCTAGTAGAGATGCTCGTGAAAAGTCAATCAACTTTGGGAAAGGACTTGATCACATTTATGACACAAAACCAGCAAGTAATCAAGCAGATTATCCAGAGGGGTTAAATCCATTTGCCTCAGGCTTGAAAAAAATAAGGCTAAGTGCAAGGGAAGGTGAATGGTTGAGTTGGTTAAAAAGTGCAATTGTAACAGCAAAAAATCCAAGTGAGCTGAACAAAGTTGTAGATGAGGCAATAGCTGCTGGAATGAGGATGAATGGGTGTCATGAGGGAGGCAGGAGCTTTGCTGAGTATGTGATATTGGGTATGCATTCTCACAAGTTCAAAAAAGGTGATCAGAAAAAGATAATACGTAAATTAATGCTGAGTGGCGCAGAGTTTGACACTTTATTAAAAAATAAACTCGTAGGTGAAATTTATAAAGAATTGCAACCAGAGGTTCAGCCACAGATAGATAAGCAACTTGGAGAACGGAGAAAAGCTGGTGAAAATGCTGTTGAAGGGGGAAGCATAGTAGATATGGAAATGGATAACGACACATTTCTTTGGGAATTTTCTGAGGGGAGCACAGTAGAAGTTGCAAAAGCGCTGGAAGGTACAGGACCCAATAGAGGACTTGGAAGCAATATAATAAAAATAGGTGATGGTGAAATAGAGATTAGAAATGAAGAAGGAGGTAAGAGAAACTACATTGATATATCAGGTAGATTCGAGATAGGATTTCCTACAAGCATCGGTAAGCTAAGAATTGCAGTGTACAATGATGAAAAACAAGTACAAGTAAGAGTAGTGGATAAGGAGATGTGGCTTAAACTACAAACAAAAGGTGAGGAAGTAGCAAAAGATTGTCTCTTTGGGGGAATGAAAATCGAAGAAGCAGTAAAAAGAGGAAGTTTCACGAGAAGTTGCTTTTTGGGTGAAAGTAAGGCTCCAGAGGCGGTTAGTGAAACACTATCCTCGTCTTTGTGGGCAAATAGGGTACAAGGAGGTAGTCAGGAAACCTTTAGGGCACGTTAGGAGAGGAGTTTTTTTCCATCCATTTGTAAAAGGATCTAAAGCAACTTCCAATTTCACAGTAAAGTTGAGCTATAGCAAAAAATCCTGTAATAGTATATTTTTTTGTGAAGGAAAGTGACCACCCCCTTAGATTACGAAGTAGGAGAAAAAGTAAAAAGTTGTAGGTTAGCCAAGGAGTATACTCAGAGAGATTTAGCGGAGAAAATCGGTGTAAAATACTGGGTAATACTCCATTATGAAAAAGGAAAGCGTAAAATTTCAATCAAAAGGTTATATAGCATCGCAGAGGCATTATCAGTTAGTATTATGGATCTTATTCCTGAACACACAATATCAAATGAAGAAAGTTATCTCGAGAGTGAGAGGAAAGAGATATTAGATCTAGTAGAAAAGTATGAGAAAATTAAGAATCAAGAATTACGTAATGTAGTTTATTCATTAATTACATCTGCACAAGCTAGCAAGGAAAATAGTAGAAAAGTGGCAAGAATAGAAGTGGCAAAGAATCTAGTTGAAGTAGGAGTTTCTGTTGATACAATTTTCCAAGCAACGGGCTTATCAACTGAAGAATATAGTAATACAGAAGAAAAAACTGATTCTGCAGACTACAGGGTAGGACAAAGGATAAAAAAGCTAAGGCTGATGAGAAAATATACCCAAGAGGGCTTAGCAAATAAAATTGGTGTAACACCCCAGAAAATATATGACTATGAACAAGGACATATAACCGTTCCACTTGAAAGATTATACAAAATAGCAGAGGCATTATCAGTTAACATTGCGGTTTTACTGTTAGGGCAAATAGAAGAAGTTGTGGCAAGAGATGAACTGAGCGGTTTAATAAAGGAATATAAGGAAATTGAGGATCAAGATTTACGCAACGGATTTTATGTACTGATCAAATCTTTATCTGAAGGTATACAGATTATCGAAGAAAAAGTTAAAAAGGCAGAAAAAATAGAAATTGCAAAGAATCTACTTAGATTAGGCATTTCTATTGATATTGTCTCGCAAGCTACTATATGAGAGATTTATGGTGAAAAAAGTAGGAGGTATGTTTGTTTCTATAAGAAAACCGGCTATTAAAGGTTACTATAACCCAGAGTATATAGACTCTATTGATTATAAAGTAGGGCAAGAAGTGGAAATTTGTAGGTTAATACAAAGATATACTCAGATAGACTTAGCAGATGAAATCGGCGTAACATATCAGGAAATACACAAATATGAACAAGGGTACAATCCTATCTCAATTGAAACATTATATAAAATAGCGAAAGCATTATCAGTTAATACTGCAGATCTACTTCCTGAACCAAAAGTACTAAATGAAGATTGTTATTTTGAAGGTGAGGCAGAAAAAATATTAAGCCTGGTGAGAATGTATGAAAAAATTGAGAATCAGGAATTACGCAAGGCAATCTACTCATTGGTTGAATTTGCCAAGGGCTACAAAGAAAGCAGCAGAAAAGAAGCAAGAGAAGAAGTGTCAAATAATTTAGTTAAAGAGAACATCTCTGTTAGTATTATCTTACAGGCAACAGGCTTATCTACTTGCAAATATACAGAAAAGAAAGTACGTACTGATTCTATAGATTACAAAATAGGGCAAAGGATAGAAATCATACAGTTAATACGTGGGTATACACAAGAAGATTTAGCAAATAAAATAGGTGTAACACCTAAGGAGATAAACGACTATGAGCAAGGGTACATTGCAATTCCACTTGACACATTATATGAAATAGCAAAAGCATTATCAGTGAAAGTAAGGGTTTTACTGCCTGAAACAATAAAAAAAGATGAGAGTAGTGAAGTAGAAGGTGAGTTATCAAGTTTAATAAGTGAACACAACAAAACTGAGGATCAAGAATTATGGAGTAGATTGAGTGCATTAGTTGAAACTCTGTCTAAAAGTATGAAGGTTGTTAAGGAAAAAGTTAAAAAAGCAGAAAAAATCAAGGTAGCAAAGGATCTAGTTAAGGCGGGTATTGCTGTTGATATTATCTTGCGAGCATCTGGCCTAACTGCTGATGAGTTGGGTGAGTGTCCAAAAATGAATTGACTTGAATTCTGGATTAAAAACAGGGTACTCAGAAATAATATATTAAGATATAAGCAAAAGTAATTGTTTATTTAATAAATCTATTTACCACCTCTGAAAATTTGCTTAGATTTCGGTTGTTCAACAGATACCTCTTCTAGTTTTTCTGGCTCAGCTTCGGATCTTACTGCTAATTTGCGTTGTTTGATAAATTTCTTTAACGTTTTCACAGCTATAAAATTAATACTGAAAACACATGCAGAAGTTATGGCTAATGCTGGAAGAGGAGCTAGACTGAATGTTGGTAAAATTGCTATAATCGTGCCAGATGTCAATAAAAATGCTAACTTTTTGCTCCCGATTATTTTATTCTTCTTAACCTTTATTGGGTTTAATTTTTTTATTTTCCCTTTTAGCTTTTTGAAGCCTTTTTTGAATATGCTACCCTTTTTCAGCTCTTTTTCTACGGGTTTTGCTTTCTTTGTTTTAAAGCTTTTTATTTTTTCTTTTATTCCTTTTTTATCTTTTTTTACTTTAGAGGTTTTCTCCATCATCTTTAGAGGTTGCTCATGTAGCGGTTTTGGCTTATCGTTTGAAGTTTTAGCTTCTTGCCCCTTAGTCACAGTTTTATGCTTTTTGGGCGAAACTATGTTTTTTAAACCTTTCTTTGCTTTGTGGTATAATTTCTTTAGTTTGCTTGGCATTTTTATGTAAATTAAGATACGATATCGCAAAATTTATCGATTACTTTTTGATTACCTTCTATCATTGCATTTGCCTCCTGCTGCAGACATTTAATATTTTTAGGTGTTACATTATCCATCTCAGCCGACGCTATTGTCAGTTGTGATTGAATTCTGATGTATCTGTCGTCCATTACATTACTCATCTGATAATTTACTACATCAAGGCTCGATGCAAACATCATATTTAGTAAAGGCTTTATCCATGCTATTTTCCCTAATTTCCTATACTTTATTGGGTTAGATAGTCGACCAGTGCCAATTGACACCAGCACTATTTCTTCATTAGGGAAAAGTTTTTTGCTATTTGCATATGCACATGCCGCTGGGTTATTGGCAAAAACACCTCCATCCACTAACACTCTTTTTTCTTGCTTAACTTCTAAATACTTAGGTGCAAAGTATGTTGGTGCTGCTGTTGTTGCTCTTAGTGCATCCTTCAATCTAATGAAATTCCTATCCTCTTTCCAACTTTTGAAGAAAAACGGATAATTGTTATGAATATCATAACTTGTGATTAGCAAATTACTTAAAGTGTTTTGTAGAATATCATCACCAAAATATTCTTCCAATATCGATTCGATGTTTTTGTGTGGGTATTGTGCACAGTTAAACCACGATAGTATTGATTGCCTAAAAAATGAAGACTTGAAAATATATGCTCCATACTCTTGGTAAAGCTCAACTAAATCATTTGCAGAGTACTGAGGTTTTCCCTGATCATCTTTCTTGCACAACCCAGCAACAACAATTCCGCCTGTTGAAGTACCAGCCATTAGATCAAAGATTTGAGAAATAGGCTTCCTTGCTCTTTTTTCTATTTCTGCTAGTATTATCGCTGGTGTGATGCCTCTTATGCCTCCACCGTCTACTGAAAGGATGTATTTTGCCATGTTTAGATATTTATTGATTTTATTAACTTGCTCGCTTTTATCAGGTTGTGTTACTTGCCCAAAAACTACAGTCTGTTTTACACCTAGGGAAAATTGCACTAATCAAATAATCTATGCTATAGATGGTGCCAAAAAATCTGTGTTGGTTCAGGCGTATACATTTACCTCTAAACCTATTGCACAATCTTTAATTAGAGCAAAAAAACGTGGTGTTGATATTAAGGTTATCCTAGATGAATCACAGGTCAGATCAAAATACAGTGTCATCAATGAATTATTTGGGCAAAAAATACCGATATACATAGACTATAAACCTGCAATTTCACACAGCAAAATTATGATCATTGATAATCAAAAAATCATCACGGGTTCGTTCAATTTCTCTAACGCTGCCCAGAAAAAGAATGCTGAGAATCTACTGGTTATAACAGGAAGCCCTTCATTAGTTGAACAATACGTTGAAAATTGGAAAGATCGTCAATTGCAGTCTAAGCCTTATACGCCAGAATAACTACTTTGAGTTGGCTTTGAATTCATCCAATTCCTCAGAAAGATTTTTTACCCGCTCTTCCAGACGATATACCGTAACGGTCAATCCGTTGTTCTGCTCTATAAATTTATCATGCATGTGAACCCGTAAATCTAGCTTGGCAAGCCACCATATCGCCGCTACCGTCTGTATTAACATCGTTAGTATTACTGCTATTGGAATCTTTTGATTTTGCATAATTTAATAATTTATTGTAGATAATTGTTGAAACTGTTTGTTGTACGTACGGTTTATTGTTCTGGCTTATATTGTTTTTCTGCCTCATCAAGTAGATCTACGATCTCTCTATAAGACTTCTTATTTCCACTATAAGATGACATTTTCATTGCTATAGTTTTTGGAGTTTTTCCTTTCCATCCTCTAACATGAGGATTAGCTCCTCTCTTTAGCAAAAGTTTTACGACCTCTAATTGACCACCAGCAGCAGCATCAAGCAGTGCTAAACTCATAGTGTTTATGTCTACTCCTTCATCTAACAGAAATGTCTAAGCATCCTTTCTTTGCAGCATGATATAATGCTTTTTTACTAATACTTGAAGCATCTTTACTCTTTTTTACTAATGATTTCACAGCTTCCAAGTCACAGTTTTTAGTTGCAGTTTGTAACGTGGTCATCATTAATATCCTTTTTATCAAATAAGAAGGAATATATAGCAACAACACACACTATCAATATTATCAGAAAAATTAATCCATCTGTTGAGCTTGCTCGAAGAGCTTTTCTCAAATTTTGGGAATGTTCAAAAAAGTGTGTCAAACCGAAAAAAAAGTAATAAATTGATATAAAAAAAATGGAGGTTTCACATATGAATCAAAGAATAGCAAATAAAACTACTGGATTGGTAGATTATAAAGAATTAGAAACAAATATCCTGTCGTCTATACGAGAAGGAAGGCCGCTGACGGGAAGGGACGGAGTATTAACACCATTGATAAAAAAGCTGCTGGAGGCAAGTTTGGAAGGTGAAATAGAAAATCACTTGTTGGCTGAAAGCGAAGAAAATAATCGAAGAAATGGGAGAAATGGAAAGACTTTAAGGACAAGTGCCGGTTCATTTGAACTTTTGACGCCAAGGGATAGAGAAGGAAGTTTTGAGCCGCAAATAGTCAAAAAAAGGCAAACAAACTTACATCCAGAGCTTGAAACGAAGATCTTGAGCACATTTGCCAGTGGTATGAGTTATAGAGATATAGCGTCACACGTTGAGGAAATTTATGATCACAAAATATCGGCGGCAGAGATATCAAGTATTACCGACAAATTGCTACCGGTAATCAACGAATGGCGTAGTCGCCCATTGCAGTCTGTGTACCCAATAGTGTTCATGGATGGCATGTTTTTCAAAGTTAAGGAGGACGGGCATTGCGTAAGTAAATGCATGTATAATATATTAGGCGTAGATCAAAATGGCAGAAAAGAGGTACTAGGCTTTTATTTAGCCGAAAGTGAGGGAGCCAACTTCTGGTTAGGGGTATTAAATGACCTAAAAGAGAGAGGAGTAGAGGATATTCTGATTGCCTGCGTCGATGGTCTAAAAAGTTTTCCTGCAGCAATAAATAGTGTGTTTCCTAAAGCAGAAGTACAGCTATGTATAGTGCATCAGATAAGGAATTCATTGAAATATGTATCCAGCAAAGATGTGAAAGTTTTCATGAACGATTTGAAGAAAATATATCGTGCTTCAAGTAAAGAAATCGCTGAGAATTATTTGCTTGAGCTGGAAGAAAAATGGGGTGAAAAATATCCTTTGGTTATAAAATCGTGGCAAAATAATTGGGAAAATTTATCTGGTTATTTTAAGTATTCTGGGCCAGTTAGAAAGCTGATTTATACCACCAATCCTATTGAGGGGTTGCATAGACAGATTAGAAAATTCACTAAAACTAAGGGCTCATTTACTAGTACAAATGCCTTGTACAAACAGGTATATTGTGCTATAAAAAAGGCAGAGCAAAATTGGATTATGGCTATACCTAATTGGGCTTTAACTATATCTCAACTTGATATTTTCTTTCCTGGTAGATTGAAAATTGAGTTGAATTAAAAATGCGGTTTGACACACTTTTTTGAACATTCCCTGATAAATTCCTCCGTATCTGTTCAGCAGAGTGGCAAAATAAGGTAGACGAGAAAAGACAACTATAGGAATAAATGGGTGTCATTTCAGTGCGTGACACTGGTTTCCATCCAAAAGGGTGTCATCCCAGTGCCCAGACACTGGGGATCCAGAAAATTTGATTGTGTACTATACAACATAAAAGCTGGATTCCAGTGTCAAGCACTGGAATGACATCACAGGAGCACTGGAATTTTTGTTTCAATATTTGTACATTAGCCATGCATCCGAACAGATACATTCCTCCTATATTGCACAAGCATACATCAAACCGCCAGAAAATAGTTAAAGTAGGCTCTTAGCATAAAGTACCAGCTCCTCTTTTGTTAAAGTGTAGGAGCTGTCTTCCCAATGCTGCCTGAGCAACTCTAAGTTTTTACCTAAACTTTTTCCTGGCTGGTGACCTATACTTATTAAATCATCGCCAGATAAAGGAAATTTTGGAATATTGAATGTATCAGCAAATGAAATGTATTTGTCAATATTTTCTCCAGACTCAACACCACAAATTTTCACTAAATTACAATATAGTTCCCTACCAAATAAAGATATGTATTTTTTTTGCTCTTTTTCCGAAAGCTCTGTTTTGATATCGTTGGATAGTAAAAATAGCAGCTTTTTCTTTTGCTTGTTTGAAAGACGTAAAAATTTGCTTACATATTCTCCAAGACTTAGCCTGTCATTTTTGGTGGTCCTAAGGAGTAACGCTAATTTTACTAGTGCATCAGTGCCGAAAAGAAGTGACGAAGACAGAATTTCGCATTTTACTTCTTTTGGGATAATCTTTTGCAAAACATCAGATTCTTGCATGCTCTTAAGTGTTGGAAAAGGATCATTGCACTCCAGCAATTTAAGTATTTCATCTCTTATTCTCTCTCCAGAGAGGTTTTGGATCATATGCGAATGCTTTTTGCATACGCTTAGTATTTCATCACTCAAATCTCCGACACATATTTTTGCATGAAAACGAAATGCTCTTAAAATACGTAGATAGTCTTCTTTAATTCTATCTTCAGCGTTGCCTATAAAGTTTAACCTTCGCGCTTTTAAGTCCTCTATACCACCAAAGTAGTCATATATATGGCCATGCTTATCTGCATACAGAGCATTAAATGTAAAGTCGCGCCTTGAAGCATCCGCTTGCCAATTATTGGTAAATTCTACTTTTGCATGCCTACCATCACACTTTACATCATGTCTTAGTGTTGTAATCTCAAAGGATCTTTTGTTTAAAATTGCAGTGATAGTTCCATGTTTTAAGCCAGTTGGAATAGTTTTTATATTACGGAGTTTTAACGCTTTAATTGCTTGATCAGGCAGAAGATTGGTAGCGAGGTCAATGTCGTGAACGTCACGCTGCAAAATTGAGTCTCTCACACACCCGCCGACAAGCCTAGCCTCACCACCAAATTCCTCTATGGCATCGATAATTAAACTAGTCTCATGGTCAACTTGCATTTAGTTAGTATATGCTGCAGTTCATATTATATGAAATGCAAGCAAAAAGCCCTATATAAAAATATACAGGGCTATGAAGTTTATTTTACGGATATTTGTTGCTGCTGATCTTCTATTTTTACTTCTTCCATACTACATCTTGGGTTAAGAGACTGTGCGAGAGGTTGCTCTTGAAGTTGTCTTGCAAACTTTTCCTCCTGCCCTTGAAGCTGCTTTGCATAGAGAAGATCTTCTTGCTCTTGAACTTCTTTTGCAAGCAAAGAATCCTGTTGCTCTTGAAATCTCATTGCTAGTGAATAATCTTCTCTTTCTTGAAGCTGCTGTGCATATTCTTGCTCTTGAAGTTGTTTTGCAAGCAAGAAATCCTGGTGCTCTTGCGTTTGTTTTGCTAATCTATTAAGCAGTGGTTCGAAATGTGCATGGCTCCTATTTATTATATGCAAAACACTACTATTGTCATAATCAACTTTATTATACTCACCTACATTTTTCGATCCTGAACTATCTATCAATTGATGCAAAAATGGATCTTGTCGGTTATCATGAGCATGCAATGGATTACTCTCTAAAACATGTAATTTTACACCATACTTTCCGCAAAGTATTCTACCTTCGATATCGGAACGTCCCCAAAATTCATTCTTTTCAATGCTATTGACATACTGGTCACAAGTAATTCCACGATTTACGAACTTACCTTTAACCTCATCAAAGTCATTACCAATTTTACTTATAAACCACTCTGTAGGATTGTTCTGCGCAAATCTCTTACAGTCATTCCTTAACTGCTCTATAGTAACTTGCACTCCTGCTTGCTGCTCTAGACTCTGCCTAAACGAATCGAAAAAACAACTTCCATTACTGATTGCCTTTCCTACATAGAAGTTATCAGGTTTGTTTAATTTTTGCTCTTTATCACTTTGTTTTTCTGCCTTTTCAGTAACTCCTTTCTCTAAATCAAAAATCTCACTCCAGTTATATCTACCTTCTAATCCTAACCTTTTACTTTCCTTTTCTGATGCATTAGCTAAGTCTTCTTTAGAAATGTTCTGCTTTCCTCTCAGCAATGCATATAAAGACTTGAAGAGTTGTATCAAAGCAGTTCTGAAATCAAAGTTTTTTTCTTTTTTAATTGTATTGACTTCAATTTCATGTAAGTCTATTATTAGTTGTTGATTTGAGTTCATGATTTTTCCTCCTAACATAAGCTATATATTATTATACTAGTAAAAGTAATAATGAATCATTAATTAAGCATAACCACACTCTTATGATTTATTCAGTATAAATTGAAAAATTTTTTACAGAATGCCCCATGTAGAAATATATGGGGCTATGAAAATTTACTATGCAAGTATTTGTTGCTGTTGATGAGGTGTTACTCTTGGTTCTTCCATGCTACATGATGGACTCAAAGACTTCTGCTGCTCAGAACGCTCTATGTGCTGCTTTATATCACTAACGCACTGCCCTACAACATCACCAATTTTTCCATCAGCACTTTCTGTCAATAACTCATCAAATCTCTTCTCAACCTCTGCTCTCTCAGAGATATCCTTTGAAAGGTTACAATATTTTAAGATCTCGTCTACCTGAAGTTCTTTTGCTAATTGAAAGTCTTCTTGCTCTTGAATTTCCTTGGTCTTAGCCCTAGAGTAATGATCCCTTTCAAGATATATTGTTTCTCGCTCCTTACTGCCCCATAACTCGTCATTTATTTTATAACCATCACGACCCAAGAACTTATTCATTTCATCATCATTTATCATTTCAGGATTTGGTTCAAACTTTTGTTGCTCTTCGCTATTGTTATCTTTATAATGGACATTAATTTCAATATTAGCTAAAGAAGCTAATATCTGAACTTCTTCAATGAAAGGAAAATAACTTTGACTTTTTATTGCTTCTAGATAGGCTTGGTAGAGTTCAGAGTTATTAAGGAATGAATGTGTAATAAATCCACTGTTATATTGTGCATTGTACTTATTTCCACCAAGGCCATGAAGAGCCTCTGCATACTCTCCTAAATCACTTATAGCTTGATCATGTGATATATTAAGTTTGCTAACAGCTTTACTTACTAACTTCTTCACATTACCTTCAGCATTTTCAATTTTTTTATTTGTTTGTTCAGCTAATCCTTTTATTTTCTCGGACTTACCAGTTAAATCTCCTGGCTTGTCTAAAAACATATTAAAAACCTTTTCTAGCTGACCTCTTAAAGGAGCTGGCATACTTACATCATCTCCATTCTCATATCTTGTGCTCTATCAGCTCTATATACACCGGAACTGTTATCACCAAACGTAGCATGAAAAAAGCAATTCCCATCACCTTTAGTATTATATTTAACTACTTGGCTATTAGTTGGTAATTTCCGTTACCTAGATTGAAGCATAATTTTTACCTTAATTTAAGCTATATATTACTATACCAATAAAATTGTAACTAATTAAGTATAGCAGAAATTTTTAAATTGTGCAATAATTATGGCTTTAAATAGCAAATATGAGCTTTAACTGCGGTATAGTTGGGTTACCAAACATAGGAAAATCAACTTTATTTAATGCACTTACAGAGTCAAGTGCAGCCGAAGCTGCAAATTATCCTTTCTGCACAATCGAGCCAAATATAGGCAAGATTTCGATAAAAGATCAACGTTTGAAACAAATCGCAGCAATTGCAGGCTCAGAGAAGGTAATCTACAATCAATTAGAAGTTGTAGATATTGCAGGTCTTGTAAAGGGCGCAAGCAAGGGTGAAGGGCTCGGCAATAAATTTTTAAGCCATATCAGAGAAGTTGATGCCATCGTTCATCTGCTCAGGTGCTTTACGGATGACGATATCAGCCATGTACACAGTAAAATAGATCCAATATCAGATGCTGAAGTGGTAGAAATGGAGCTAATTCTAGCTGATATTGATAGCATAGAAAAAAGGCTTCCTCAGTTGGAAAAAAAAGCAAAACAAGGTGATAAAGAGCTAAAGAGACAACTTGAATTAATGCAAGAGGTTTTAGCTACTTTGAAACTCGGTAAACCTGCAAGAAGTTTGGGAACTATGGACGAAGCCGAAATGAAGTCGCTTCAATTGCTAACAACAAAGCCGGTTATGTACGTCTGTAATGTTGAAGATACGCATATCATAACTGGTAATGAACTATCTAAAAGGGTGGAAAAAATGGCAGAAGAAAATAAAAGTAAATTTTATTGTATTTCAGCAAAACTTGAAGCAGATATTGCAAATCTTGATAGCGAAGAGGAAAAACAGAATTTTTTATCAGAGTTTGGCTTACAAGAATCAGGACTTGATGGAGTAGCGCGTATTATGTATGAAGTGCTGAGTATGATAACTTTCTTTACTGTAGGGCCCAAAGAAGCACGGGCATGGCCAGTAAAGATAGGATCAACAGCCGATAAAGCAGCAGGTGTAATCCACACTGATTTTGAGAAAGGCTTTATAAAAGCAGAAACGATAAGCTTTGCAGACTATATAAAATATGGAAGCGAATTAGCTTGCAAAGACGCAGGCAAAATCCGCTTCGAAGGCAGAGATTATATCGTGCAAGATGGCGATATAATGCACTTTAGGTTTAATGTGTAACTCTAACAGTTCCTTTCTGAGGAAAAGAAATCCCTTCTTCTACAGTTGTTCCCCCATCAAGAGAAGAGCCAGGTATGATAATACTCTCGTGCCTCTTCTTTTCCTCACAAGGTGTTCGCTTAATGAAATGTTCTGCTAAAACTTCATATAAAGCTCTACCTTTTATAAGCATAGCCTCGTTTTGCTTAACTAACTCTAAAATTTCCTTTGATTCAACATCTTTACCGTTAATAGTTGATTTTCCAATACTAATTTTACCAGAATTTATATTTAGAACAACAGTACAGTTAAGGTCTTTTCCAGATTCATCTTTTGCACCCCAACTAATTTCGATGTCACATATTGCAAACTTTGTAAAGGAGTAGTTCCTCTGTTGTTTCTCATTCTTCTCAATCGTTACTATTCTTTTACCTTTTTCGTTGTATATTTTTTCTCTTTCTAATTCACTTTTTTTGTTGAATAAGCTACTAATTTCTAAAGTTTGCCCAGGTTTAATTTGAATATTAAGATTCTGATGAATATTACGATTTTCTCCAGTATGAGGTCCATTAAAAAAAGCACCTGGGAAATCGCCATTTAATAATTCTTTTGCATCGTGCTCCCCCTTGCTAATTCTATCCAAATATATGTTTATCCTCTCTACAAACTTCTCTTTATCTTGAGCATTACATTTCTTACCTATTATATTGATTATCTTTTCTAACTGTTCACTGTTCTGCAGCATGGAGATAAAAAGAAAAACATTTTTCTTTCTTCCATAATATTTTGCTATTTTATCGAATGGATTTGCCTCTTTACCTTTATTATAATTTATATCATACGAAGAATAGTTAAATGGACCACTTGAGAAATCTAAATTATCAAAGTCTGACAATATGCTTTGCATTTCAGGATCGTTATCAAATTTATGCTTATCTTGAGAAACTTATTGTACAATTAATTTCTCTTGCGAAATACCCTCTGTAGCATTTTTATCACGTGGGTAAATTAGAGATTGAAACTTATTTTTTAATTGAGAAAATAAACCTAACATTCCAGGATCCCCTTTTTCTTAAGATAGAAATAACATAAATAATATATTTTAATATCAGTATATTGTAAAGCTAAAATTTAGGTGTATTAAAAAATAATTAACCTAACTTATAACTTGCAGCTTTATCAGCTTGTTAGGTAGAATTATTAAAGAACTAGTTGAACAGACGTTATCAACTCCATCCACAAGTTCTCCGCTTGTTACTCCAGTTGCAATAAACACTGATTCACCTCTTGCCATATCTTTTATGGTGTAGATTTTTTCTGGGTCATCAATATTCAAAATTTTTGCTCTTTCTCTTAACTGATCTGTGTCAAATATTAATCTTCCCTCCATCTGTCCACCGATTGAACTCAGCGCTGCAGCCGCAAGCACCCCTTCTGGTGCTCCTCCTATGCCGATATACATATCATGATTGCCATTTACTAGTGAAACTACAGCCGCAACATCACCATCATCTATTAGCTTAACTTTTGCTCCTAACTTCCTGATTTTCAATATTAACTCATCATGCCTTTCACGATTAAGTATAGTTACTGTGAGATCATTTACTTTACATCCTTTTGCCTTGGCTAAATTGTCTAGATTCTTCTCAATGCTATTTTTTAGTGAGACTACACCCTCTGGAAGATTTTTTCCCACTGCTATTTTTTCCATATAAACATCAGGTGCGTGTAAAAAATTACCTTTTTTCGTTGCAGCAAGAACAGACATTGCCCCTGATTTGTAATGAGCACAAATCGTAGTGCCCTCAAGTGGGTCAACAGCGATATCAATCTCAGGACCATTTCCTGTACCAACCTTTTCCCCAATATATAGCATAGGAGCTTCGTCTCTCTCCCCTTCCCCAATTACAATTGTACCATTTATTTCCATTGAATTTAATACTGTACGCATTGCATCAACTGCAACTTGATCAGCCCTTTTTTCATCACCAAAGCCTGCTAGTTTATATGCAGCAAGTGCTGCAGCTTCGGTCACTTTAACTAATTTATAGGCTAAATCTTCCATCATTTACTTTAAGAACTATATTCAATATATATCATGCTGCTTGAAACTGCAATATGTCTTGACTGGTTATGGGAAAGTTGCTATAATAAATTAGATAGTAATAGTGGTAAAATTTGACATGACTTATGAAAAGATAAAGGAAATTGTAACTCAAAATCCTGATATAACTGCTGAGGAGTTTGATAAGGAACTCAAAAAGGAGAAAATAGATAAAGAAATAATAGATCAAAATGGTTGGACTTTGCTTTATTATGCTGTCCGTTCAGAAGGGCCTAGTATTATCGGCGATCGCAGTATATTTCTAAAGATTGTTGAGTTGTTCACAAATTTAAACATTGGAATCGATTTTAAAGATACTGCTTCCAGAACTGTGTTGGGTACAGCTGCAATAAATAAACAAGCTGACGTTGTAAGGATACTTTTGAATAGTGGTAAGTTTGAAGAAGAAGAAAAAATTAGTGCTTTAAATAGTGCTATTATTCAAGGCAATGTTCAAGAGTTTGAGCCGTTTTTAGATTACATAGATCATGCGAAAATACTGGAGGCTCTCAACACAGCTTCTTGTAATGAGAACACTGACATTATGAAGGTGCTTTTAGATAATAAGAGATTTACTGGAGAAGAAAAAGTTCAGGTTCTGATTGGTGCCGCTATAGATGATGATCTACCAAAAGTTAGGTTACTTTTAAAGCATATGACAGGTATACCAGAAGATGGTATAAGAAATCTTCTAAAAATAATTGAAGAGAGGAAATTATCACTTGGAGAAGAACTTAAAATAGATTCTGAGTTTAAATTAGACTTCAACAACCCTAATCACCATACGTACCTCTCAAACTGTGTAATAATTGCACTGCTTAGATCGGCAATAAACAAGAAGCAAAATACACCTAATGTGAAAGAGAATGGAGCGGGACTCAGTGGCAGTAATATAACCACGCTAAATGATGGTGACATTAGGAATCTGTGTCTGGATATAGAGAGAATTACAAAATGGGATAACACAGTTACTAGTCTTGAAGATTTACAAAAAAGGTTAAAAAGGAACAAAACTAATTTTCAAGGTAAACGTGAACAAAATGCTGTACTGGAGTACGCAATTAAAGATCAAAATTTGAACGTTATAAAATTTCTCTTACAAAATGGAATGACCATCATCAATGCAATCGGTCAAGAAGGAAGGCATTACATTAGCAAAATTGAAGAAGACAAATCTATATTATGCTCTGTTGTTTCCTATACTAATAATAGTAATGCTGAGATTCTAAACACGCTACTGCAAAATATTAACACAGAACAACTAAAGCTAAACCCTGAAAGTGAATTGTACAGATTATACCAACAATTAAAAGATGATGCATTCTACACTGCTTTTGCAAAAACTAATTCTGTAGCAGCGACAGTGCTAATACAGAACGATCAAGAAACACGCGCATCAGCAGTAAACAAGGATGAAACACCTGTAGTAACAGGGACTGACCAGGTTATTACTACGCCAAGCGTAGAAGAAAGTAAAACAGAACCCAGCAGCAGTAATGAAAGCATTGGTAATATAAGAACTCACGGCGACGGTCTATCAAATCATACTATTACACCAAATAGTGGTAACGGTCAGCATCATAATAACAAAAATGAAACGCCTGTAGTAACAATGCCTTCTATATTAACAAAGAAAACAAATCCAACTACTGTACCAAATAGTGGTAACGGTGGGAGTAAACCAATATCTCCTGTAGTATCAACAAACGCCGGCACACCCGCTATGTCAAGCGGTAATGATAAGTCTAGTAACCTCACAAATGCTCAATTTTCTATGCCAAATGAAAAAGAAACTAAATATAAGGAAAATTTTCACAACTCATTAACGAAAGATGCTGTTGGAGTTGTTATTACAGGATTAGACTTCTTTCAAAATTGGAAAAGAGCAAAAAATTAGTATAAAATCATACATTTAAAAGTATGAGATATGAAGAAACTAAGGAGTTAGATGAAGAGAAGTTTCGTCGTCTGACAGGAGTAAAGAAGGCAACTTTCAACAGGATGGTAGAAATTTTAGATGAAGAAGATAGAAGGAAAAAAGCAAAAAGTGGGCGTAAAAGCAAGCTCTGTATAGAAGACAGGCTACTTATGGCATTGGAATATCTTCGTGAATATCGGACATATTTCCACATTGGTCGAAGTTATGGTATGAGCGAAAGTACGACCTATAAAATCATAAAGTGGATTGAAAATACATTGGTAAAACATCCGGATTTTGCATTGCCAGGGCGAAAAGAGGTTCTAAAAAGTGATATAGAATATGAGGTTTTAGTGATAGATGCAACAGAAACTCCTGTGGAAAGACCCAAAAAAAGCAAAAAAGATTTTATTCAGGAAAAAAGAAAAAGCACAGTATAAAAACACAGATTATTTCGGAAAAAGAAAGCAAAAAGATCATTTGCACGTCTTTTTCAAATGGTAGGAAACATGATTTTCGGCTTTTTAAGGAGTCAAAAGTGCACATACTACCAAGTATCAAAGTCCTAGCAGATAGCGGTTACAGAGGTCTACAAAAAATTCACGCAAATGTTGAATTGCCACATAGAAAAACGAAAAAGCACCCATTGACTAAGAAACAAAAGCAAGAAAATCAAGAGCTTGCAAGCAAAAGAGTTGTGGTTGAGAATGTAATCGGTTTGCTTAAAAGATTTAAAATTATTGCAGATAAATATCGCAATCGGCGAAAACGTTTTGGATTGAGATTCAATTTGATAGCTGGAATTTACAATAGACTTCTTTCAAAATTGGAAAAGAGCAAAAAATTAGTATAAAATCATACATTTAAAAGTATGAGATATGAAGAAACTAAGGAGTTAGATGAAGAGAAGTTTCGTCGTCTGACAGGAGTAAAGAAGGCAACTTTCAACAGGATGGTAGAAATTTTAGATGAAGAAGATAGAAGGAAAAAAGCAAAAAGTGGGCGTAAAAGCAAGCTCTGTATAGAAGACAGGCTACTTATGGCATTGGAATATCTTCGTGAATATCGGACATATTTCCACATTGGTCGAAGTTATGGTATGAGCGAAAGTACGACCTATAAAATCATAAAGTGGATTGAAAATACATTGGTAAAACATCCGGATTTTGCATTGCCAGGGCGAAAAGAGGTTCTAAAAAGTGATATAGAATATGAGGTTTTAGTGATAGATGCAACAGAAACTCCTGTGGAAAGACCCAAAAAAAGCAAAAAAGATTTTATTCAGGAAAAAAGAAAAAGCACAGTATAAAAACACAGATTATTTCGGAAAAAGAAAGCAAAAAGATCATTTGCACGTCTTTTTCAAATGGTAGGAAACATGATTTTCGGCTTTTTAAGGAGTCAAAAGTGCACATACTACCAAGTATCAAAGTCCTAGCAGATAGCGGTTACAGAGGTCTACAAAAAATTCACGCAAATGTTGAATTGCCACATAGAAAAACGAAAAAGCACCCATTGACTAAGAAACAAAAGCAAGAAAATCAAGAGCTTGCAAGCAAAAGAGTTGTGGTTGAGAATGTAATCGGTTTGCTTAAAAGATTTAAAATTATTGCAGATAAATATCGCAATCGGCGAAAACGTTTTGGATTGAGATTCAATTTGATAGCTGGAATTTACAATCTAGAGTTGATGATGTGAATTTTGAAAGAGGTCTAATCTAGAGTTGATGATGTGAATTTTGAAAGAGGTCTATTATTTATTGCTGCTGCTGTGATGGTTCCATCTGTGGCTGGTGCAGTGGTTTGCGGTATTGTAGCTGCTTTAGTTGCAATAGTTACCGGGTGGCATATAAAAAGTTCTACGTTACCAAGTTATAGAGAAATGGAAGAAAATAAAGTTGAACACGTGAGTTCACAAGTTGTAAAATATAGGATGTCATGCAAGTAGCTGACACTGGGATCTATAGCTAGCACAGCCCTACGTCATACCGCGATTCATTCGCGGTATCTCTAGATCCCGCTAACAAGCAGCGGGATGACGAGTTTCACACTTATCAAATTGTAGGTAAACCTAAATTACTTTAGCTATCAACAAACTTAAATTTTATGCTAAACTGTGCTGCCACTAACTTTGCAACCGGTACTCTATAGGGTGAGCATGAAACATAATCCACCCCTGATTCGATGAGAAACTCTATAGATTTTGGGTCTGCACCATGTTCTCCACATATACCCAGTTTTATTTCTTTTCGGGTTTTTTTGCCTCTTTCAATGGCTATCTTGATTAACTCCCCTACCCCTTCGATGTCCAGCACTTCAAATGGGTCGTTTCCGAATATGTTGCTTTCCTTATAAGAATCGAGGAAATTAACTGAATCATCTCTTGAAAGTCCCATAGTCGTTTGTGTTAAATCATTAGTGCCAAAACTAAAAAATTCTGCGTGTTTTGCTAACTTATCAGCAATCAGTGCCGCTCGTGGCAGTTCTATCATCGTTCCAATTGAATAAGCCTTGTCTGATGTCATTCCAGCGCGTGACGCTGGAATCTGCGTCTGTGAGATGACAGAGGATTCTTTCTTTGCTAGCTCGCATATCAGAATAAATTCTTTCTCATTCATTATAAAAGGGATCATGATTTCAGGTTCCACTTCTATCTTCTTTTCTTTCCTTAATTCACTTGCAGCATTAAGTATTGCCCTAATCTGCATGCTATATATTTCAGGATGAGAAATGGCAAGTCTACAACCTCGATGGCCAAGCATTGGGTTCTTTTCTGATAACTGTGCTATTTTATTTTTTACTGATTCAACTGACTTATTGAACGATTTAGCAATTTTTTCTATAGTAGACTGATTATTGGGTAAAAATTCATGCAAAGGTGGATCAAGCAACCGTATAGTGACTTCCCTGCCCTCCATAATAGAAAATATTTCTTTGAAATCAGACTTTTGCATTTCTTCTAGTTTAATGAGCGCATTTGCCCTTTCATTTTCATCGTCAGCTATTATCAATTTTTGAATGAATTCGATTCTATCACTAGCGAAAAACATATGTTCTGTGCGACATAAGCCTATACCTTCTGCACCGAATTCTTTTGCAATTTTTGCATCTTTTGGGGTGTCAGCGTTAGCTCTCACTTTGATCGTTTTAATTTCATCTATCCAGTTAATTATCGTTTTGAATTCTTGCGATAATTCAGACGAAATTGTAGGGAGAATGCCAAGCATCACCTCCCCTGTTCCTCCATTGATGGTAATTGGTTCACCTTTATTTACTTTTGTATCCCCCACAGAAAAGAAAGTTCCATCTTTATCGATATAAAGTCCACTTACACTGCAAATGCATGGCTTACCCATTCCACGGGTTACAACAGCAGCATGCGAGGTCATCCCTCCCCGTGCTGTTACTATGCCACTTGCAGCATTCATTCCATTAATATCTTCAGGACTCGTTTCTGACCTTACTAAAATCACTTTTTTACCCTGCTCTGCGGTTTTTTCAGCATCACTTGCACTAAACACTACATATCCGGAAGCAACCCCTGGAGAAGCCGGCAGTCCCTTCCCTATTACTTTTTGGTCACTCTTAACGTCAAGAACTGGATGCAATAAATTGTCAAAAGTTTTTGGATCAATTCTCAATATTCCTTCTTCTTTTGTAATCGTTCCTTCGTTTACCATATCAACTATTATGCAAATAGCAGCTTCAGCCGTGCGCTTGCCAGACCTAGTCTGCAAAATCCATAACTTACCGTCCTGCACAGTAAATTCGATATCCTGCATATCTTTATAATGCCTTTCAAGTTTTTCACATACCACGCATAATTCTCGGTAGACACTTGGCAGCAACTTCTCCATGGTGTTTTTTTGCTCTCCGTCAATTGGCATAGGAGTATAAACACCAGAAACCACATCCTCACCCTGAGCATTAACCAAAAACTCACCAAAAAGCTTTTTTTCTCCAGTTGAAGGATTTCGTGTAAATATCACACCAGTTGCAGAATTATCATTTAAATTACCAAAAACCATTGCTTGCACGTTGACCGCTGTTCCAAGGTTTTCAGGAATATTATGTATTCTTCTATAGGAAACAGCCCTATCATTTTTCCAAGAGGCAAATACTGCATTAACTGAGTTTAACAATTGCTCTTCAACGTTCTGCGGAAAATGTTTCTCAGTTTTTTCATATACTATCTTTTTAAAATCGTTAACAATTCTCTTTAAAACATCAACATCAAGATCAGCTAAGCTTTTTGCTCCACTCTTTTGCTGCTCATTATCAATAACATCTTGAAATAGGTGATGATCAAGCTGTAGTACAACATTGGAGTACATCATGATGAAACGGCAGTAGCTATCGTAAGCAAAACGTTCGCCACTTTTTTTTGCAAGCCCAACAACGGTTTCATCATTTAGACCAACATTTAAAATAGTATCAAGCATGCCCGGCATTGAACTAACACTACCAGAGCGTATGGAAACTAATAAAGGATTATTTGAATCTCCGAATTTACAACCGATGTCATTTTCGAGCATCGCCATGTAATTTTTGATTTCACTACATATGTCATTCCAGTGCGTGACCACATTTTTTTCTGGATCCGAGTAGTCAGCTACTTGGATAACAGAAGATCTATTGTCTTGATAATAGACTTTGCAAGCAGAGGTAGAAATTGTGAAACCAGGTGGAACAGGAATGCCAACATTGCACATTTCTGCTAAATTTGCCCCCTTTCCTCCCAGCAGATTTTTCATTTCTGCATTGCCTTCGCATTTACCCTGGCTAAAGTAATGTATTAACTTTTCCCCCATCATTTTCTCCGGATTTTCACTGATAAACACATTGTACATATAGTTCCAATAAACCTGTGAAGACTTGAAACCTTAGGATAATAAATTTTACAAAATTTTGCAACAACGTTCCTTACAACAACATCAGTAAAGTTAACAAAAAAAGACGACAAATTATTGAATTATTATCAATAAGAATATACAATATAAAGATATATTTAAAAATTTTTTTATGGCTTTTTCGAAATTTCTAGATCCTAAATATGATTGTGTGCTGCAGCAACAAACAGGGTAATGTTTGTGAGAAGCTTTATTGAAGATGAAGGAAGGTCCTTCGAAATCGGTTTTCAGGAGCAGGTTTCAAACCACCTTAAGTGGCTCTATTTAAGAGATAGGGTCATAAGCGTTAAGGAAAAATCAGCGTAAGAGCTGGAAGGTGTGGATCAGAAAGGCGAACGTAAGTGAACCACTGATGAACGTGTCGAAAAGGGAAGTGAACATCGAAAGGAGGAGTGAGTTGTTCTCCTCTTAAAAGCGTACAGGGAACCTGATTACTGTGTAGCGGCATAAAGGTGGCGTGAGTCTGATCTGGGCTTTAATAAGGAACTGCAGGAACCAGTCGATTTGATGCAAAGCGAGACAGGCAAGAGGCAAATCCTCAAGCTTTAGAGTAGCGATACAAATCACTGGGGCAGATCAACTCGTAGTAGTGAAGAAGTGGTTGTAATGACCATGGAGCGAAGGGGTTGAACTAGTCGACTTTAGTAAATCATTCAACTTGAAGGAGGATGAAAATGATTAGACCTCTTTCGAAACTAGCATAAAGCCAAAGAAGATATACAATGGTAATTTAGTGTGAAGGAGATAGATGAAATACAAAACAGCAAAAGAGTTAGAAGATGAGAAATTTCGCAGATTAACAGGGCTAAAAAGAGCAACGTTTGATAAGATAGTGGAAATTCTAAGGAAAGCAAATAAAAAGAAGAAAGCTAGAGGAGGAAGAGCTAAGTGAGGAAAACATGCTCCTAATGGTATTAGAGTATCTCCGCGAATATCGGACATATTTTCATATTGCGCAAAGCTATGGAATCAGTGAAAGTGGAGCATATAAGACAGTAAAGTGGGTAGAAGACAAGTTAGTAAAACATCCAGATTTTGCATTACCAGGACGAAAAGAGCTCTTAAAAAGTGATATGGAATATGAAGTTTTAGTGATTGACGCAACCGAAACTCCTGTTGAGAGGCAAAAAAAAAGCAAAAAAGATTTTATTCAGGAAAAAAGAAAAAGCACGGTATAAAAACACAAATTATTACCGAAAAAGATAGTAAAAAAATTATTTGTACGTCTTTTTCAAATGCTAGGAAGCACGATTTTCGGCTTTTTAAGGAGTCAAGAATGCACATACTCTCGGACATAAAAGTCTTAGCTGATTCTGGCTACAGAGGAATGCAAAAGATACACAAAAATGTTGAATTACCGCACAGGAAGACGAAAAAGAAGCAGTTGAACAAGGTAGAAAAGAAAGAAAATCAAGAGCTTGCAAGTCAAAGAGTGATTGTAGAAAATGTAATTGGTCTGTTAAAAAGATTCAAAATAATTTCAGATAGATATAGAAATCGAAGAAAACGTTTTGGCTTGAGATTTAACCTTATTGACCCCAGTTATGGATTAACCAACGAAGTAAAGCTGAGAAATACAGGGCTTTTTCGATTGCATTGAATAAGAAATGAGGGTAGAAAAAATATGTACCAAGAAATTTACTGTGGATCTATGCCGAGTGTGCTCAAGTTCAAATTTGTTTTTTAGGCAGCCAAAAACCGTTTCAACAATCGATCTTTTCCCTAGTAAAATCTTCTCTTTCAGCGAAATCAGTGCATTTTTCATACCTTTTTTCACTTTAGTGACGAGTTTTAGACCTCTATCGAATAGTTTCTCAAAGAGCTCTTTCTTTATATAGCCCTTATCTCCAAACAAAAGTCCAGTTAGTTTTTTGGTTAGAGTTGGTACAGGTTTTCTGTCATCGACGTTACCTCTGGTTAGCGTAACACCTTGAATTTCACCTATTTCATTGATTACTACATGTAATTTAAAACCAAAAAACCAGCCGTAAGTATTCTTTCCTAACTCTGCTAATCCTTTGAAAACCTTATTTCTTGAGATTCTTTTTCGATGGCATACTGCTATTGAAGTAGAATCTATGTAGGAAATCCCGGTCATTTTTGCTTGTTCACAAAACCATTGCAAAAGTAATGCTAAATACCACAAAACTCGCGGCTTTAAGGCAATAAATCTGTGATATGAAGGCAGCTTTGAAAACTCTGATCTATAGAATAACTGAAGATAACAAAGATAAAAAGCCTTGAAGTTTTTACATGGTGATTTATGGTATAATAGGATTATGGTTAGAATTTCTGAGTGCGCTATTTCTGGTACTCTGGTTGGTTTTTTGCCGTTTGATAAGAACCTATTTGCAAAATTATCATCTACCGCACGACAAAAATCCTCGACGCAACAGTACAGTTCTGTAATATCTTTCTTCATGGGTAACCTCTTATTATTACTAAAATACTCGAGTTTACCCTGTTTCCCTCTTCTTAGTTATACTTTTATCTATTTTCTAATCCATAACTGAGGTTATTGCAGGAATTTATAATTGGGAGTTGTAGATGTGAAGTTTCGAAAGAGGTCTAATGTAAGTAACTAGCCAACCACGGGGCTTCTTTTGCCTTTTTTTTCGTTTGGTGAATTTCTTAAATATTTATGGCTAAAAGAGCCCAAGAGAGGTGTCATTCCAGCGCTCCTTTTTTTGTCATCCCAGTGCCCAGACACTGGGATCCAGCTTTCTTTACAAATTCACCAAAAGTGCTTCATTTTATAACGCAAAACCCATATTCACCAAACCCAATGCATTACTTGCAATTAAGTTTCCTGGATTCCAGCGGGCTTTGTTGCATCGCACCTTATACTGGTAGTAATTTACGATAAATTCATGTAGCCATTTCGCATACCAATGTCAGTGAATTTATTGAGCAAATAACACTTGAGTCGCAGTTCCTTCTCACGATTAACCTCAGATTTGTTCCGAAAACTAAACCAGAATGTTTGTTTCAGTCGCGAGAAAAAACCTTCTACATAAGATCTTTTCCCATAATTTACTTTCTTTTTCCATTCTTTCACGCCATCTTCACCGTATAATTTTATTAATCTAATAGCAGCATTTCTGTCAGACATATAATCTATTTCTGGATGTTCTGCCGCATTGTTTATTGGTGGAATTTTTGCCTTTATATCATATTCGTTACACAATTTATAAAACTTGTGCCTATCATATGCCCTATCTACATATAGTGCTTTTATGGCATGAACTTCTTTAAGCAAATCACAAGCTCCATAGTGATCAGACCGTTACTGTATTTTACAGCTATATATTCAACATTACATGCAATTTTCTATAGCTGCAATACTTTCTATCTTTGCTATTTTCCTTCAGGAGTATTGTTGTATATCTGTACTGTCTATAGCAATTTCGATATCTTCCATATTATTTTCTGCAATCATTTATCTTAATATTAAGTTTCTTTTGATGCTTGTGAATAGCTGCAAATTTCTTCCTATTTGTTGCAAATATCCTTTTATAAACCCTACCGTTTGTCTTAAACCAATTCTAAAAAGATTGACGATTATATGCACCAAAATTACGACTTTATCACTGTAAATATAGTTGCCGCCTTGCATTTTTGGACTATTTTCATACCAATTTTCGATAGCTTCATTGATATAACAAAAAATGCTTCCTCTTTCTTGGAGAAATTTGTTATATTCATGGCAGTTACTGACTCTCATTTTTTGTGGCATATTTTTTCTTCAAAGGTTAAATGGCTATTTTATAATGAATTTTGTCAGTAACTGCCAGATTTTTTCGGTTGCTATGCAACAAAGCCCACTGGGATCCAGGAAAGTTTGCTTGTAAACTAGCACAGAAAAACGTTTTCAATGAGATTATATGGAAAACTGGATTCCAGCGTCACGCGCTGACCTCTCTTGGGCTCTTTTAGTCATAAATATTAAGAAATTTACCAAACGAAAAAAAAGGCAAAAGAAGCCCCGTGGTTAACTAGTTATTTATATGTACTTCAAAATATTGGCGTTTTTTATTCTAAACGCTACGATTCAGCCGCTTTTAAATACAACTAACCTAAATTATAAACGTTAAGAAATTTACTAAGCAGAAAAAAAGGCAAAGAAAACCTAGGGTAGCTAGTATTCAAATTCTCCCTTGTTCTATTTGACGTCTTTTGATGTCTTAAACGCTTTATAAGCGCGTTTCGGCTTGTATAGGTAGAAACCCAGAAGTTTTATAAAGACATGAGGTGCACATAGTGCAAAAAATTAAGCATGATTTACGCCAAATACAAAGTTCCCTTTGTCGTTTTAATCTGCAGATTGCGAAGGTAAATAAATAGCTTCAGTTTCATGATAAGGGGGTTGAAGGAGTTTGTCAAGTACTTATGGGTAAAAAAAAAGAGAAACTCTAAGTTGCAGCCGCATAACGTTTCTCTTTTCTGCTGTTGATGATTATTTCGCCTATTGTAACTGCTGCTAGAATAAAGCAGTAATATACCTGTGTTAATAAAGAAATAGGTGATACAGAAGCTATACTCCCTGCTAGCAATAATTGAGAACCATAAGGTAAGATGCCTTTTGTAGCACAAGCAAAAACATCTAATAAGTATGCGCTGCGATGTGGCGCAATACTGTGTTTTTGTGCAAGCCTTTTTGCAATACCACCACTTAGTAAAATAGCAATGGTATTATTGGCAACTAAGGTAGTAAACATAGACGCTATCCCTGCTATCACAAATTCAGCTTTAGTTTTTGTGATATTGCTTTCATCGATGAGTTTATGCAACGCTTTTTGACCTTGTTTGTACATTATATGGCTTAACCCACCGATAAATAGAGCAAATATCATTATCTCGTTTACTTTTTTGAAACCGTCATACACGTCATGAGGAAATTGAATGATAGCATAGTCAAAAAAAGTTATTCCTAGCACACCAGCAATAATGATGTTTACAGTTATTGTTACTAAAGTGGTGACTTCAAGCAGCCCCATGATTATTAAAGAAATGTAAGGAATAATTTTTATTATAGAATAATAATCTAAATTTGATATAGAAATAATTTTTGTACTATTTGAGGCAACTGCTAGGTAGATGAGTGTTATAATGCTGGCAATAAGTGCAACTTTAGAGTTCATTTTAAGTTTATCTTTTGCTGAAGCTCCTTGTGAAGAAACAGATGCAATGGTGGTATCAGATATCATTGAAAGGTTATCGCCAAATACAGCACCACCTACCACAGTTGCAGTTCCTATTTCAAGACCAAAAGCTCCACTTTTTGCCAGATTAACAGCTATAGGTACCATCAGCGCAACAACTCCCATAGATGTACCAATTGCAGTTGAAATAAAAGCAGAAGCCAAAAATACTCCAGGCAGCATTAATCTTGCTGGAAGGAAATTAAGAATTAAATTAGCAACAGTGTCTGCGCTACCAATTGATTGAGTAACCGCAGAAAATGCCCCGGAAAACAGAAAAATTAAACACATAGTAAGGGTATTTTTGTCACCCATGCCCTCGATAACAGTATCGATGTTATGCTGAATTTTATTTGTACCACGTGAGACAGCAAAAAATAGTGCTGGTAATAAGCAGATTACTGGTGAAACCTGATGAAGTGGATTATCAGTTCCGATAAAAGAAAAATAAGCACCACTTCCAAGGTACAAGATTAAAAAAATAATCAAAGGGACAAAAGCTATCATTTTACTGTACTTCAAACTTATAACTATAACTAATTAAGTGGTTTTAAGCAAGTTTGGTTTTCACTAGTTCTACAGGAAGTTAATAGCAGAGTTTTAAACTTCATATTTAATCTACTAAATAAATAGCACATGTAGCCTATTGCTTGACAATAGGATCTAGTTGTTATCTAGATTCCAGTGTCAGCTACTTGAATGACACCAATAATTGACATTTCACTAGATATTCATTATAAATAATGGAATGCTACAAAGTATAAAAACCATATCAGTAGAAGACGATAACGTTAGGCTGGATAGGTACATCAGAAGAATTTTTCCTGATCTAAAGCAATCTGTAATTGAAAAATCTTTAAGGAAAGGATTAATCAAAGTTGATGATTGCAAAGCAAAGTCCAGTGATAGAGTAAATCCTGGGCAAACTATAACGCTGAAGCACTTGAATTATATTGAGAACGCTAATTCTGACCGCAAATATAATGAAAAGTTAGTGAATCTACTAAGAGAGAACATATTATATGAAGACGAATATATGCTAGCTATAAACAAACCCGCAGGGGTCATTGTTCAAGGTGGCGTAAAAGTAAAGATTAGCATTAGTGATTTGCTTGACCAAATAAGAGAGGGAGAAATATTTAAAATTGTCCATAGACTAGATAGAGATACGAGTGGAGTGATAATATTCGCACGCAATGCCAATGTTGCCAGATACCTTATGGAAGAATTTAAAGGACGAAGGGTAAAAAAAACTTACTTGGCATTAACTTCTGGCATACCGAGCAAGGATAGTGGAATAATAGATTATCCATTGGTGAAAAAATATGTTTCAGGTCAAGAAAAAGTGGTCGTTGATGAAAATTCACCTCAAAACGCTACTACGCATTTTTCAATTATAGCAAAACTCAAACACAATGTTGCTTACATAAAATTACAACCAATTACTGGTAGAACTCATCAGTTACGTGCACATTTAACTCATATAAATTGCCCTATTCTTGGTGATGGTAAATATGGTGGTAAAAAAGCTTTTATTGATGAAGTAGCAAATCAGATTCACCTTCATTCGCATTCTTTATCTTTAAAATTGCCAAACAATAAAGAAATCACTATTACCGCTCCTATCCCTAAGCACATCGAAAAATCTATTGAAGTGCTATTTTTTGACTGAAGCGATTTCACCAATCAACTTTTCTGTCTTTGGCTTTGATTTGAAGCACAGATATTAGACTGATCAATGCACAGGCAGTAAGATAAATGCCTGCTGCAAGTTTTGTTTCGGTTTTTTCTATAAGCCACATGCATATGGATGGAGAAAGGCCACCAAAAATACCTGCAGATATATTATGTGCTAGGCTAAAGCCAGTGCATCTCACTTTTGTTGGAAATAACTCGCAGGCGAGAGAATTATATATTCCAAAAGATGCACCTATCGGCACACTTATCAACAGAAAAGTGAGCGTTACAATATAGTGATTATCATACGATAATAGCGAAAGTGCCGGCAAACCGGCGCAAGCTAAAGCTACTAATGTAGGAATCATTACATTTTTTCTTCCAACTTTATCAGAAAGTATTGCAAACAGCACTGCAGACGCTCCAAATGTAATCTCAACTATAATCCTTACTACATTTTTAATATCAATGCCTGAGAAAGTAAGTTCTTTGACAGATATGTTGTAAAACATGATTGCTGAATAAACGATTGCATTTTGGGCTATACCAAGTCCAATTGCTATCACAAATGCCCTTTTATAGTCCCTGATTAATTCTAAAAATGGGGAATTGGATAAACTTTTATTTTTATCGTGCACTTTATATGCTAAGCTCTCTTCCATTATGTATCTTATTAAAAAACCTATTACGCCCATAATAGAGCAGAAATAGAAAGGCAATCTCCAGCCCCAAATTTCATAATTTTCACCTGTAAACTTTTTGCAAATAGCTATCATTACAAAGCATGTAAGAGAACCAAGAGCGCCGCTAAAAGCTTTCATGCTACCTAAAAAACCTAGATTTTTTTTATCGCTTGAATGTTCTATTAAAAAAGCTGAGTTGATACTCGTTTCTCCACCTGCTGCAATTCCTTGTGTTATCCTACAAAGCAGAAGCAGTATAGGAGAAAATATTCCTATTTCTCTAAAACTTGGTATAATCGCAATTGCAGTAGATGATATCGAAGCTAATATTACGGAGGTCAGCAAAATTTTCCTTCTGCCGTATTTATCTCCAATGTAACCAAAAATAAATGCACCAAGTGGTCTAAATCCAAAGCCAACTGCAAAAGTACCAAGAAATTTGATTGTGCTTAAATAATCACTTTCTGAAGGAAAGAAAACATTGCTTATTATGTGCGTCAAAACTCCAAACAGAGTTAACTCATACCATATAATCATGTTGCAGATTATGCCTGATAGTATTGCCTTTTGAATATTGTTCATGACTTCCGGTTTACCATACTCCACTATAAAATTTTTTATTCAATGACCTGCAAAGACAGTTCACGTAAATGTTTATTATCCACTTTGGAAGGGGCACCCATTAGAACATCTTCACCTTGCTGGTTCATAGGAAAACAGATTACTTCACGAATATTTGGCTCATCGGCAAGTAGCATAACCATTCTATCAACTCCTGGTGCTATACCGCCGTGAGGAGGAACACCAAATCTGAATGCACGTACAAGTGCGCCGAATTTTGTATCAACTTCTCCCCGACTATAACCTGCAATGGCAAAGGCCTTATACATGATATCCAGCTTATTATTACGAATCGCCCCGCTTGAGAGTTCTATTCCATTACAAACGAGATCATATTGGTAAGCAAGGATATCCAGTGGGTCTTTTTCCTCTAAATCTTTCAAGCCGCCATGTGGCATGGAGAATGGGTTATGAAAGAAATCGATTTTTTTACTTTTATCGTCATATACAAAATAGGGAAAATCAATGATCCAACAAAACTTGAAGGTATTGTCATCTATAAAACTGAGTTCTGACCCTAAAAGAATGCGTACTTTCCCTGCAATTGTTGCTGCCTCATTCTCTTTGTCAGAAGCAAAAAACACACTATCTCCAGGCCCTACATTCGTTACTTCTCTTATGTGGTTTAGCCTATTGTCATCGAGAAATTTAGCAATCGGGCCTTTCGCAGTACCATCTTTATCAAACGTTATATATCCAAGACCCTTAGCACCGAATTCTCTTTGCGCATGTTCTATCTTTTTATCAAAGAAGCTGCGTGGTTCCTCTGCTGTTTTAGGTGCAGGAATAGCTCTCACTACCATACCACGCTCAATATTGCTTTTGAAAATATTGAACTCTGAACCACGGAAAATTTCTGTAACATCGCTGATTAATAATGGATTACGCAGATCTGGCTTATCAGAACCATATTTGAGCATTGCTTCTTTGTATGTAATACGTGGAAAATCTTTATCGACAGACTTACGAGAAAATTTAGCAAACACTTTATATAAGGTAGACTCAATAATCTGAAAGATGTCTTCTTGAGTTATAAAAGACATTTCAAGATCTAGCTGATAAAACTCTCCCGGAGAACGGTCAGCCCTTGCGTCTTCGTCACGGAAACACGGTGCAATTTGAAAATATTTATCAAACCCTGAAACCATGAGCAATTGCTTAAAAATCTGTGGAGCTTGCGGCAATGCATAGAATTTACCAGGATTTAGTCTGCTTGGCACCAAATAATCACGTGCACCTTCAGGGGACGAAGCAGTAAGTATTGGAGTTTGAATTTCCAAAAACCCTTGCTCTATCATGAGCTTGCGGAGTTCTGCAATAATTTGTGAGCGCAGAATAATATTGTTGCGGGTGTTTTCTCGCCTTAAATCAAGAAACCGATATTTAAATCTCATATTTTCTGGGTATTCCTGCTCCCCAGTAATACTTGCTAATATACTTCTTTCTTCTTTTGCTATTTCTTCATCACAGTGGAACTCGACTTCCGATTCAACGTGCAAATTGCCCACTACAACCTCAATTTCTCCGGTTGCGATAGAGCTATTTACCGTATCTCCAGTTCTAGCTTTAACTACTCCTGTAACAGTAATCACACTTTCTGATTTTAAATTTGAAATCTCATCAAAAAAGTCTTTATCATTATTGAACACTAGCTGAGTAATCCCATGAAAATCTCTTAAATCAACAAAGATTAGATTGCCATGGTCACGCTTGCGATATAACCATCCAGAGAGGGTAACTTCTTTTCCTACATCACTCTTCCTTAATTCATTACACGTGTGAGTTTTATAGCAGTTCATATTTGTTTCACTTCTAAATTCTTTAAGAAGTATAGAAATAAACCTTACTACATACAAGCCCATTCGTCGGATATTTGTACAATTTACGAAATAGAGCAGTGTTGCTTTTTACTGTCTTTACCCGCAAAAAAATTGCACAATTTCTATAATTATGGTATAATAATAAGGGTATTTTTAATGAATTAGATACAGGAAATGCCACTTACACAGATCATAACATATAGCGTAACATTACTTGCTGTAGCTGCAGTATTTCTCTTTTTGAGAAAAATATACAAAAATCGCATTAGAAAAATCATATTTCCTAGAAAAGTTTTTAAAGAAGAGTGGGAAGAAGACAGAAAATTCAATGAATTATATCAAAAAAATAAGCAAAAAGAGTTGATGAAACAACAAGAAACGCTACGCGAGAAACAAAAAGATGTGCAAGTTTATAAAGAAGATCCAGAAATAGTTGACATAGCAAAACCGGTAGGTAAATGGACAAAGATGGTTATGATGGGTAATGGTTTAATGCAGCGTTTTGCACAATTGATACATAGAGAAGGCGGACAGAAAGGATTTTGGGAGCTGTTTGTAAAAGCTCAGGCTTCAACTCAAGGTAAACATAAGGGGAAGGGCAGATAATTCATGCTCGAATGTGAAAATTTATCCTGCGCTCGTAATAACAAAGTATTATTTAAACATCTCAGTTTTAAAGCTGAGCCAAAATCAAAGATTCTAATCACTGGTCCAAATGGTAGTGGTAAAACCAGCTTAATTAGAAGTTTATCTGGACTTTTACCGCCGGTATCAGGCAATATAAGGCACTGCGGAAAAGACATATATGATGATCCAAAATCCTATATACCTTCTATGGTCTATATAGGCCATAAGAATGCCTGTAAAGATAGCTTAACTGTTACTCAAAACATAGAATTCTGGGCAGGAATACGAAATACTAGGGAATTGATTGTGGCAGCTATTTGTTGCTTGCAGCTACAGCCTGTACTTAATATTAGATATGGCGAACTTTCTGCAGGCTGGAAAAGAAGAGTTACGCTTGCTCGCCTCTTGATTTCTAATGCAAACGTTTGGCTGATAGATGAACCATTTTGTAATCTTGATAGTGCAACGTGTGAATTAGTGCTGAACCTAATCTCAATACGCTCTGAGCAAAATGGTATAGTAATTATTACAGGGCATAGCTCTACAGAGCAATTGTGTGATTTTACAACGATTGATATACGCGATTTCAATAGACTTCTTGCATAGTTTTTGCAACAACCGTCAGAAACGAAAAACTTCCTTGACAAACCCCGCCAGCTCCCTTATCATGGTACTGAAGGTATTCAGTTATCTTCATCTGTGCAGATTAAACAGCAAGAAAACAACGTAGTTGGCGTCTTGTTTTTAATTTTTTGCACTATGTGCACCTTATGTCTTCACAGTATTGCTAGCTATATAAGCTGAAACGCGCTGTTTAAGACAGTATAGTACGCCGATTTGCAGGATTAGAGAGTGACAACTAGCTAACACGGGATATCTTTTGCCTTTTTTTCTGCTTAGTAAATTTCTTAAACATTTTAGCTAAGGTTAGTTGCATTTAAAAGCAGCTAAATTGCAGTGTTTAAGACTTAAAAAAACGCCAATACTGAAAATAGACGATGACCAGGGCTTCTTTTGCCTTTTTTTTCATTTGGTGAATTTCTTAATGTTTATACGGAAGGTAGCGCGTGACGCTGGAATCCAGTTTTTGGCAGTTTCATTGAAAATGTTGTATAGTATGCTTGTTTACAGTCAAAATCCTGGATCCCAGTGTCTGGGCACTGGGATGACAGGAGAAGGGGCTACTCGGATGACAGGAGAAGGAAGCACTGCCGTCTTGCCAGTGTCTGCTACTTGGATGACACCTTGACGATTCGTCATCCCGCTACGTGTTAGCAGCTAAGAGATACCGCGGCGGTATGACGGTTAAGTAGGGTATCATCCCAGTACTGGGATGATACCCTCATAAGGTGAACCAGTGTCACGCTACTTGGATGACAAGAAGAGGGACTACCGTGTTGCAATAACAAATTCCAGTGCTGGAATCCAGCAGATCAAGCTTTCCGCTCATTCCCAGTTATGCCTTGTTCTTTTTCCACTTCATCCATTTCAGTACTAGGTTTTAACATCATATATGTGATACCACCAACTGCTAGTGCTGCTGTTGCAACTGCAACCACTGCTATCACTATAGGTATTAACTCAACTGCAACTGTTCCGGTTACAAAAAGTGCCACTGCTGCTGCAGTGCCTAATAATGCGGTTGCACCACCGGCAGAAATACTTTTATTAAGTGCTTGCTGCTTCAGTTGTTTTTCTTCTGCTTTTTCCAGAAGCTTCTTTATAAAGTCACGTTCAGCTAAATCTCTCGGAGTTTTACCATCTTTATCCTTTAATAAAGGATCTGCACCATTTGCTATGAGAATTTTTACTACTTCTGTATAGCACTTTTTAGCAGCGCAATGTAAAGGAGTAATACCTTTTGCTTCTCCTGCATCAATCTTTGCGTTAACATTTGCCCCATTTGCTATGAGAATTTTTACTACTTCTGTATGGCCCTTTTCAGCAGCTAAATGTAAAGGAGTAATACCTTTTGCTTTTTCTAGATGATCAGCCTTTGCATTAACATTTGCCCTATTTGCTATGAGAAATTTTGCTATCTTTGTATGACCTCCTTCACCAGCGCAATGTAGAGGAGTATATCCTTTAAATTTTTCTACATTAGTCTTTGCATCAACCTTCGCCCCGTTTTTTACTAGAATTTCTACTATATCTGTATGACCTCCTCCAACAGCGCGATGTAAAGGAGTCACCCCTTTGTATTCTACATCAACACTTGCATCATTTTCTATTAGAAGGTTTACTATTTTTGCATAGCCACATGAAGCAGCTAAATGTAATAATGTAAGTTGATTATCTTCATCTTCAAACAGGTGATTTACACCAAAACCAGCTTCTTCCCATTTCTTATATTCTTCTGGATATTTCTTTAATTCCTCTTTTATTTTGTCAATTACGTTGTCTTTACTTAAATCTTCTTTCTCATTAACTGCGCTTAACATTCTTTTCCACTGCTCATAGTTCATTGTCATAACTTTACTCCTACTTTAACAATATTTTAATTATCACATATTATGGCAAAAAAAATCAACTCATTTCTTCCAAAGGCTCTATATTAAAGATGGAAAGTCCAGAAGCGATTACGTGCGCTAAGGCTTGAACGAGAAACATTCTTGCAGCGGTGAGGTTTAAGTTGTCTTCCAGTATGAACCGCATGTTTAAATCACTCTTGCCATACCCCCATAAAACGTGAAACGCTTCTGCAACTTCAAGTAAGTAGAAAGTAATTCTGTGTGGCTCATAAAGCCTTGCCGCTGTTTCTACTACATCTGGCCACTTTGCTAAGGTTTTTATGAGGAAGAGCTCTCCACCTGTCTTTAAAAGTGAAGGATCTGCTGTTGGGAGCTCTTTTGGAGCATTACGCATTAATGAATGAGCACGAGCATGCGCATATTGCACGTAAAAAATAGGATTATCTTTTGACTGTTCTTTAACTTTAGCAAAATCAAAGTCCAAGACCATATCATTCTTGCGTGTTAACATTATAAAACGAGTTATGTCCCTGCCAACTTCTTCCACTACATCTCTTGCTGTTAGGAAATTTCCTGATCTTTTGGACATTTTAACTGGTTTACCATTCTCGAAAAAATTCACAATATTATGCAGTTTTACCTCTATTTTTGCTTCTAGCGCAGAGACAACTGCTTTGAGCCTTTTTACATAACCACCGTGGTCACTACCAAGCTCTACGATCATATTGTTAAAACCACGTGATATCTTATCAAAATGGTAAGCGATATCTGAGGCAAAATAAGTCCAACTGCCGTCCTCTTTCTTCAATGCGCGGTCAACATCATCGCCAAATTTTGTAGAGCGAAATAACATTTCTTTTCTGGAAGTCCAATTTTCACTTTCTTTGCCTTTTGGTTTCTCCAAGTACCCTTCATACACTAGACCCTTGTCAGACAATATCTTTATACTCTCTTCAATTTTGCCACTTTTTTGTAGCTCATACTCTGAAGTAAAAACATCATGACTTACCCCAAGTAAGTTCATGTCTTCCTTTATGATTTCTAAGATAGAACTTAAAGTATATTCTCTAATTGTTTGATTATCTTGCTTTTTTAGAAGCTCTGTGCCATATTTTTTAGCCAACTTCTCCCCTATTGGCTTTAAATATTCACCTGGGTATAAACCTTTTTCGATGCTGATTTTTTCTCCCAGAGCTTCCTTATACCGCAAATATACTGACTTTATTAGTGTATCTATCTGCGCTCCAGCATCATTAATATAGTATTCCTTAGTAACTTTATAACCGACTTTTTTTAGTAAATTTACCAGAACATCACCAAATACTGCCCCTCTTGCATGACCAATATGCAGTGGACCAGTTGGATTTGCAGATACAAATTCAACATTGATGGCCTGATTGTTCCCTATATCTAGGGTGCCAAACTCTGTTTTTAGCTCATTTATTTGTTTTAAAATCCCATGCCACACTTCTATTTTTAAGTGCATGTTGATGAACCCAGGGACCGCTATTTCCACTTTTGCAACTTCATCAAAAAGCTCAAACTCTTTGGCTAAAACCTCTGCGATTTCAATGGGATTTTTCTTTTCATGCTTTGCGAGCACCATAGCAACGTTTGTGTAAATATCTCCATGTGCTCTATTGCTTGGAGGTTCCACAATAAAATTTTCCGCACTTGTGCTTATAACACCCGTTTGCTTTAATTCACCTAATTTGCCAGAAATTAGAGAAAAAATCCGCTTAAAAATGCTCATTCACTATACTGCTATAAAATCTATAGCAGTATAGCGAATAAGTGGGGCTAGTTGAAGACTTATCTCATGTCATATAAGTTTCTATTGGCAAATGTAGCTCAATTGGCAGAGCGTCAGTCTATGGCGCTAAATGCTGCCAGCTGTTCATTCATTTTATTTTTCTACAAAAATGCTTTCTAAGCTGAAAAGCCTAGAAAGCATTCAGTCTTATACAAAATTAGTATCAACGGAAACAGAATTATCCTCATTGTCATAATAGTAAGGATTTGCTTTTTGCAAATCACCAGAAACAGTTAATAGTACTTCCTTATCACTATCCCATGCAACTTTCTTCATAATTTCAGCAAAATTTTTACACTTTGCGTCACCTGCACAATCTTTTATATGGCCATTAGCATTAAGATAAGGCGATAAGCTGGAATAGTATATTTTAGTGTTATTGCCGTCTTTATCTATCATTTGTCCTGAGGAATCAACAAGTATTAGCGGCGCAACTTGTTTTGCTTTAATAGTATCTGCACCTGATACTTTAACAAGATTAGGGCACGCTTTTTCAGCAAAGAAGCTCTTGTTACAGTCTTGATTCGCATAGTAACCTGCAGGGTAGCAGAAACTTTTAATTTCATCATCTTGACAGGCAATCTCGCTTGAATTATCCGAACATTTCTTACACCACATATTGCTAGCATTTGCCCATGAGTAATCAAAAGGTTCTGAAAAAGCAAATTTGTAATTTACTGCACCATAGAAGACCTTTGATCCCATTTCCAAATGTTCCGCAATTTTAGGGTTACTATACATCTCAGGGTAAAATTCCTTTAGTAAATCAGATGTACTAAAACCTTGGCGACCTACCTGATTATAGCTCTTATAGTAACCAGCAGCACTTCCACACTTTGCAATATCAGCATGATCCTGGGTTATTTCTTGAGATACAATGAAAGCTGTTTGTTCGACTTCATTTTCATCACCTTTTTTCTTGCCATCCTTATCAAAGCCTGTTCTATCGTAGCCATCTTTGTCATAGCCATCCTTATCAAAGCCATTTTTATCATAGCCGTCTTTGTCGTAGCCATCCTTATTAAAGCCATTTTTATCACACTTACAATCTATCTCATCCTTTATTTCTTTTTTTATT
This sequence comes from Wolbachia endosymbiont of Oedothorax gibbosus, assembly GCF_936270435.1. Lineage (NCBI taxonomy): Bacteria > Pseudomonadati > Pseudomonadota > Alphaproteobacteria > Rickettsiales > Anaplasmataceae > Wolbachia > Wolbachia endosymbiont of Oedothorax gibbosus. The sequence goes on along the minus strand of NZ_OW370567.1, from coordinate 739,228 downwards.
TTGTCTTTCAGTTCATTCTTAGTTTTATCATCAAGCTCAAACTTAAGATCTTTCTCTAGTTCATTTTTAATCTTTTCTTTCAGTTCATTCTTAGTCTTATCGCCAATCTCAAACTTAAGATCTTTCTCTAGTTCACTCTTAATATTTTTCTTCAATTCATTTTTAGTCTTATCATCAATTTCACATTTAAGATCTTTCTTCAGTTCATCCTTAGTTTTATCATCAATCTTGGACTTAGGGTCTTTACCATCATCTAGTTTTGTATGTAAATTAATTTTCAATATATGTGGCAGTTGACGTATATGACTTACATGCCTATTATTTGAACAAGGAAAAGTGTTTTTTAACATAAAATAGCTCCATTAATAAATAAAAATTAACATAAAATGGGGGTGTGTACTAACAATGTACACACCTTGATTGCCTTTATATAATATGAACAATATCTTCTGGTACTGACATTTGTTCAGGAGAAAATGCTGATCCTGTGCGCGCATCTATTATAGAAGCATTTATCGCATCCACACAAGCTTTGCATTCAGGATTACTATCACATTGTCCTTTGATACGATTGTCTGGACCAATTTCAAGATTGTTGTCAGTTTTATCTATAATTTCTTTACATTTTGCAAACATTAAGCCACTAGATTCCTTAGTCTTGGCATCTTTAATCTCTCCAGAAACTGCATCAACTACTATTAGACTTCTTTCAAAATTGGAAAAGAGCAAAAAATTAGTATAAAATCATACATTTAAAAGTATGAGATATGAAGAAACTAAGGAGTTAGATGAAGAGAAGTTTCGTCGTCTGACAGGAGTAAAGAAGGCAACTTTCAACAGGATGGTAGAAATTTTAGATGAAGAAGATAGAAGGAAAAAAGCAAAAAGTGGGCGTAAAAGCAAGCTCTGTATAGAAGACAGGCTACTTATGGCATTGGAATATCTTCGTGAATATCGGACATATTTCCACATTGGTCGAAGTTATGGTATGAGCGAAAGTACGACCTATAAAATCATAAAGTGGATTGAAAATACATTGGTAAAACATCCGGATTTTGCATTGCCAGGGCGAAAAGAGGTTCTAAAAAGTGATATAGAATATGAGGTTTTAGTGATAGATGCAACAGAAACTCCTGTGGAAAGACCCAAAAAAAGCAAAAAAGATTTTATTCAGGAAAAAAGAAAAAGCACAGTATAAAAACACAGATTATTTCGGAAAAAGAAAGCAAAAAGATCATTTGCACGTCTTTTTCAAATGGTAGGAAACATGATTTTCGGCTTTTTAAGGAGTCAAAAGTGCACATACTACCAAGTATCAAAGTCCTAGCAGATAGCGGTTACAGAGGTCTACAAAAAATTCACGCAAATGTTGAATTGCCACATAGAAAAACGAAAAAGCACCCATTGACTAAGAAACAAAAGCAAGAAAATCAAGAGCTTGCAAGCAAAAGAGTTGTGGTTGAGAATGTAATCGGTTTGCTTAAAAGATTTAAAATTATTGCAGATAAATATCGCAATCGGCGAAAACGTTTTGGATTGAGATTCAATTTGATAGCTGGAATTTACAATCTAGAGTTGATGATGTGAATTTTGAAAGAGGTCTATTGAAAGCTTTGAAAAGTCAATTGGTTTTTTAGGTTCTGGACAAGGAGGACATTCAGGACAAGGAGGTATTTTTATATCAGGAAGCTGTATATTTAATTCGAGTCTATCACAACACGGATCAAAGTGGTCATGGCAATGTGGGTTAAAGTGGTTATGACAATGTGGATCAAAATTATGATGGTACCGTGGGTCAGTTGTGCAAGCTGTGCGCGTAGGAATACATGAACCAACACGTGGAGATGAGGAAATATAATTCATAAGAATCCTTTAAAAAATAACTATTAGATTATTATAGGATAAAAAAGTTAATGATTTAATAATTTTGAGGCTAAAATTAGCATATACAAACTTACAGTACATTTCAAAATACGATTTTAATGTAGCAGATATTAGAGTTCAGAAGTTTTACTACGACAGAATAATGATAAGATTTTAAGAAGAAGTTGTAAAAATTAGTTGTGTTGCTGAAATAAGTTGTAGTAGAACTGCTATGTGAATAACAATTGCTTATCTTTTCAAGTAAAATGTGAAATACATGAGTGTTATATTTGAATAACACTCATGTACTCTTAGAAGAACATAAAGCACATACACTAATACGTGCGTATATGAAAATTATTTGAAATAGCCTTCTAACAAAAAAAACCAAATCCATCACAAGGATTGTGGCATGGATTATAATTATTATAACATTGGTCAAAATAATTGTAACATGGATCATAATTATTTTGACATGGATTAACAGTGTAAGGTGTTGTACATGAAGATGTATAAGGTACTTTTATCAACGTTTGTGTTGGTAAAGCTGGCATTGATATATGAGAAGGTATATGTTGTTGTGGTAAAAAAGTGTAAACCATAATAATCCTTAAAAAATACTATTAAGTTATTATAAATTATAATAATTAAAAATTTAATAACTTTAATTATAAATCTAGCATATCAACTAACAGTATGATTTAAATTTTCTTTCAATTCCACTGTATCTTCGCCAGTTTTGCATATAGCCCCTCTTTACTCATTAGAAAATCATGAGTTCCGACTTCTTCTACTTTTCCATGATTAATTACTATAATCTTGTCAGTTTTAAGTGCGGTTGATAGTCTGTGTGTAATTACGATCGTTGTTCTGTTTTGCATTAACTTGCTTAATGCTTTTTGCACGAGGTTCTCACTTTTATAATCAAGGGCAGAGGTTGCTTCATCCAGTATTAAAACCTGAGGGTTTTTGAGTATGGCTCTTGCTATTATAATACGTTGTTTTTGCCCTTCAGAAAGTTTTAATCCTCTTTTTCCTACAAATGTATCAAATTTATCAGGCAGCTTATCAATAAATTCCATCGCATAAGCGCTGATAGCTGCTTGCTTCACTTCCTCATATTCAGCACCCGGTTTGCCGTATAGTATATTTTCTATTATTGAGCAAGAGAATATCATGTGATCTTGTGGCACTAAGCCAAACAACGATCTTAGGTCATTTAGCGCAATTGTCTTAATATTCTGTCCATCGATAGTAATGCTTCCTTTGTCTGGATCGTGAAAACGGAGCAAAAGCTTTAAAATGGTGCTCTTGCCACTGCCAGATGGTCCAACAATTGATACTACTTGACCTGCCTTTATAGAAAATGATACGTTATTTAACGCTGGCTTATCAGACTGAGATTCATAAAAAAATTTCACGCCATTAAACGAAATTCCTTTTTGAACACTACAAATTTTTATAGGATCATCGGCATCTGCTATAGAGCTTTTCATATTTTTAAATTCAAATAAACGCTCTACTATTCCAAGACCTCGTTGTAAATCACTGATATTATCGCTAAAATTATTTATAGCTCCTGCTGCGAGCGCTGAATAAAACACGAATGAAGATAGTTCTCCAATAGTTATATTGTTGTTTAAGACTTCTTTAATACCAAAAAAGAGCAAAACAACTAGTGAACCTATCACACACGTGATAACTAGAGTTACTAGAATAGCACGCAAAAATACTAATTTTACGTATGATTTTGATACTGAGTTTAAATACTCCTTAAAACGGGTTTTTTCATTTTCTTCGAGTACAAACGATTTGATAGTTACAATAGACCGAAAATTTTCCTCACTAAGTGATGCAAGCTCACTTAATTTATCCTGGGCAAAGCGCGCATAGCTACGCACTTTTTTTCCAAGTGGGATCATGATAATGAATAGTATAGGTATTATTGCGGCTGCATATGCGGTTAGGTGTAGATTTGTATATAATAACATGGCAACACTACCAATCAGAATCACAAAATTTCGTAATATGGTTAGTAAGCTGCTGTTTATTATTGATTGCAGCACAGAGGTATCAGTAATGAGTGCTGAGATAACATCTTGTACGCCTGTGTTCTCAAAAAAACTTGGTTGCAAGTCAGTGATACTGCTATATAAGTCATATCTGATTCTTGCGATAACTTTCTCGCTGCCAATGCCAATGAAATATAACCTAGTAAATGCAGTGAGAGAAATGGCTAAAACTATAAGTATTGCAACTAATAGTTTGGTAGTAAAATCGTGCTCTGTGCCAGAATCAATTATATTGCTTAAGCCCCTGCCAAAGAGGAGGATCGTTAAGGCTGAAAATAAAACTGCAATAAAAGCTATGATGAAATAAGATAGATTAGGCTTTATATAGTAAAATAACTCTCTAATATTAGATAGCATCGTATTTTGAAGTTCCTAAAGTTAAGTATATAGATTTTAGTTTCAGGGGAAAGGGGAAAGGTGTAGTATGAAGCAGTTAATGCTAGAACTTACATTTCAATTATTTCATAATTTCTGTATAATCTTACAAGCTCAATTGGTACGTTATGAAGATAATAATAGGTAATGCTAGTAAGGAATTAGGGAAATCAGTAGTTAAACGGCTAGATGTTCAACCATCCTCTGCTTGGATATCAAAGTTTACCGATGGCGAGGTAAATGTAGAAGTAGCAAATGATCTATATAATCAAGAAGTATACATAGTACAATCTCTTTCTCCCCCTGTGAATGATAACCTTATGGAGCTTCTGCTTATAATTGATGCAGTAAATAGATTAGGAGCCAAAAGGATAGTAGTAATTATTCCTTATTATGGATATAGCAGACAAGATAGAATTATCAAAAACAATAATATGCAATCTGCTTTAAGTGCTAAATTAGTTGCAAATCTTATTCAAACTGCAGGTGCAAGTAGTGTCGCAGTTATTGATTTGCACTCAAGTCAAATTGAAGGATTCTTTGATGTACCGGTAACTAATTTGAACTGTTTTGAAGCATTTGTTGACTCTATACACACGGAAAATTTGGCAATTGTTGCACCTGATGTTGGAGCAATTGGCAGAGCACGTGCTTTTGCAAAGACTTTAGAGAAAAAGTATAAGATAGAGTTAAGTAATAAGATTATTGTAGTAGATAAATATAGAGAGAAAGCAGGCACATCTCAAGTAATGAACATAATAGGAGAAGTTGCAAACAAAAATTGTGTCATTGTTGACGATATAGTTGACTCTGGTGGAACGTTGTGTAATGCAGCTCTTACTCTAAAAAATTGCGGAGCAAAATCCGTAATTTCATGCATCACACATGGTGTGCTTTCAGGAAGTGCAGTTGAGAAAATCTCTTCCTCTTCTTTAGATAAATTAGTGATTACGGATACCATACTTCACAAACTTGAAAAAACTGGTAAAATAGAAGTTGTTTCGGTCGTAGATATTTTAACTCACTTTATCCAAGGAGGTAAAGATGCCAGCTAAGTCAACAGAAGACGTTATTACTTCACTAATAGAATTTGCAAATAAGAGAAAAATAACAATTACCAAGGAAGAAATGCTTAAAATTGCACAGCTTGTAAGGATTAAGTTATCAAATGACGAGATTGATCACTACTCAAAAGAACTGACAATGCTGGATTGGATACATGATACTTTATTGCAAGTTAATACTGAAGGTGTTTCTCCTATGCGTTATGGCAGTATAGACAAAGACATTCATGTACGCGATGATGTTATAAATTCTCAAAACATTAAAGAAGAGATATTGTCCAATACAAAACCTGAGCATGGGTATTTCGTAGTGCCAAAGGTTATAAACGATTAAGGTAAAATAAGCTTATATCAAATCTACATCAGGAAAGCGGCAAAATAAGATAGACAAAGTTACTTGGATGACATCATAGGGCTTGCATGATATCCTTCTTGGTAAAGTAAGAAATCTGTCTCTAGTTTTACCTGGCTTTCTTGAGTGGACTTGCTAAACTAGTAATACATTATGTTAATTTAATTTTACCAAGGGGGTGAGTATGATTCCAAAAACACGTAAAGAGGCATTTAAAGTTCTAAGATTATCAGAAGGCGCAAGTATAGAAGAGATTAAGAAGGCATATCGCAAGCTTGCACTCGAATGGCATCCCGATAAATGGTCAGATAAAACACCAAGAAGAGCAAAAACAGCAACAGAAAAGTTTAAAGAAATATCAGTAGCATATGGAATATTAACAGACAAGATCAGCGAAGAATTCATCAGCAACCAACCTAATGATGACTGGGCTGATGAATTCTCAGAAAACCATCGTAAAGAATTTCGCAAAGGTTGCTACGGTTCGCATTTGAGTGAAGAGGAAAAAGATTTATTTTATGCTCTTGAAACACAAGATCTAGCCCAAACAAAAACTTTGTTAAAAAAAGTTCAGAACATCAATGCACAAACCAAACCTTTTTATACAGATAATGGCAGTTCAATATTGGGCTACATTGTAGAAAATGCTTGCAATGATCCTAAATCCGGTTGGATAGAGTTTCTTGAAGAAGTTTTATTAAAACACAGGGCTAATAACTCAACACCAGTTCATAACAGCATTGCCGATCCATGCTCGATAATTAACATAATAGATGTTAATATTAAGGGGCGGTGTGGTACCCCTTTGCGTGATGCGTGCATACTAGGCAACCTTGATGTTGTAAATGTGCTTTTAAGGCATGGGGCAGACCCTAACGTATACAAACAAGACGATTTCGCACCACTTTGTGAGGCTTTAGAATATGCTTTAAAAACAGGCGAAAATGATATTGCTAAAGCGCTTTTTGCACATGGTGCTAAAGTTGATTATTCAACAGGCATGATAATTACCACTCATATTACAGAATATAGTCAGAGTACAATAGAAACATTCTTACCATATACATGTAATTTTTTCAAAAATAAGATGTTAAAATCCATTGTTGAAAGCAATTGTGCAGAAACCGATCATGATATTAAAATTGCAGAATTACTATTAAAGCCAGGCGCTGACCCTGAAACTGTACAGAGCACTCAAGCATTCTCCGTTACATTAAGGTTGGCCCAATCCAAAGGGAAAAGTAAGCTTGAAAAACTATTCACTGAACACAAAGAAAATGTAATTAATAACAATTCACATCCAAAACAAGGGCCTACTCTAGGAATTTCTCCGAGAAGACGGACAATTATCCGTTCAGCACTACTGCTTGGTGTTATAGGAGCCACACTGGCTGCAATGGGAATTATACCTGAAATTGCTGTTATTGGAGTAATTGCAACTGTTGTGTTGTCAGGAATCGCTGGTGCTATAGTAGGTGGTGTAGCAGGATATCTTGTTGATGTGGCGATAAATCAATGCTGTGGTAATACAGTTAATCAGCAGTGTGCAGCTCAGTAGTTTAAAAATAAGACCAATCCGGTAAAGAAGCATTTGTGGGAGTGGAAACCATTTTTTGATTTTTCTTTACTAAGTCTACTAAATATAGTTTAGAGTTGCTTGGTGATTCTGTTCTTGTAAAAATGATTTCTCTGCCATTTGGTAGCCATGCCGGAGATTCAATTTTATGCCCCTCTGAAAGCAGACGTTCTTCTTTGCCATCTGGCTTCATAACTCCTATGTAAAATTTTCCTGACTGAATCTTTGTAAAAGCTATCAGATCTCCTTTTGGCGACCAAACAGGCGTAGCATATCTTCCACTTCCAAAACTAATTCTTTTAGGTTTTTTACTTGTGTTAGTAAAATCGATAACGTACAGTTGCTGACTCCCACTTATATCAGAACTAAAAGCCATATACTTTTGATCTGGAGAAAAAGAGGGAGAAGTGCTTATAGCTGAACCTTTAGTAATTTTTTTTGTCCGTTTACTACTTAAATCCAAAGATAATATATTTGTCTCACCACCCAATGAGTGGGAAATTAAAAGAGATTTACCATCAGGAGAAAATCTTGGTGCAGAAACAACTCCTTCAAATGCGCTGATTATTGATTCAGTGTTATCTTTTAAATTTTTTAATATTATATAACTTTTACCATTTGCGTATGAGATATAAACAATACCCTTTCCATTTGGTGAAAATCTTGGTGTTGACACAAATCTATCGCCATTTGTTAAGTATTTTATATTACTTCCATCTTGATTCATCACAGCAATTTTACGTACGGATTTATAATTGCTATCTTTTTCTTCAGCGATATACGTGATTTTTGTGTTGAAGTGCCCTTTCTCACCAATCAATCTATCATGTATCACATCCGAAACGAGGTGACCAATTTTTCTCCAGTCTTTTGCTGGAAAAACAACTGACTGAGTAAGTAATTCTCTTTTTGTAAAAGTGTCAAACAAACGAAATGATAGCTCTAATGCACTACCAGATACTTCGCTTAAACTTACTGTGACTACAGTATCGCTTTTCCAAGATTTAGATTCAGCTTCCGCGCCACGTTTTACATTAAATAAGCCACAATTAGATAAATTTGTTCCTATTACCTTTGCAATATTTTCGCTTAATTCGCTTTCCAGCGCTGTTTTACATGTACATTTAGATACAACAAGATCAATGTTACCAACACTGCTTTTTTTTATATCAACATATAAAGCAGCTTTTGTAAAATAAGGAATAAATAACGAAATAAATAACACCAGCTGAACGAATAACTTCATTCATTTCATACCTGTTCTATCTGGACTTCAATTATAGGTCTTTTTAGTAAATATTCCTTTAAGATACTAAATATTGAACTCTCAATCTTATTTCTTATTTTTTTTGTCGGCTGTAAACTAAACGCTGACTCAACCTTCTCTATGATCCTTTGCACAATGACTGCATCTTCTTGCGCTTCGAAAACACCTGGTGCAAATACTTTTGGCTTAGCAAGCAATTTATTTTTCTTGTTTACAACCGCTGTCACTACAATAGCTCCAGCATCTCTCATTTTCTTACGCATTTTTATAACACTGCACTCCGGATGACGTAGCAACATACCATCAATACCAAAGTAGTCAACATCGATTGAATTAACTTTTTCTCCATTCTCCAAATTAACGATATCACCTGGTGCAATCATTATTGCTTTTGCCACACCGCACTCTTTAGCAAATTTTACATGTGCATGCGTGTGAATATATTCGCCGTGAACTGGAATAGACATCTTCGGTTTTATTAAAGAATACATTTCCTTTAGCTCTTCTCTTGTTGGATGCCCAGAAGCATGAACATGCTCTGTTTTTTCAGTAACAACTTCTACCCCCATCTCAATAAAGGCATTGAGCATGTTGTGCGCACGAGTTTCATTTCCAGGAATGATTTTTGACGAAAAGATCATGGTATCACCTTGCTGCATTTTAAATGCTTGATGACTCTTAGCAGCAAGTCTTGCGGTAGCTGCCAGTGGCTCACCTTGACAACCTGTGCAAAGTAGCACCAGTTTTTCCCTTGGAAAATTTACTGCTTCCTTTGCTTCAAGAAACTCAGGAGAATCAGTTAAATAACCACTATCTTGAGCAACTTTCACTATTCTCCATAAAGATCTACCAAGTAAAACTACTTTTCTATTTAGTGCTTTTGCAGCTTGGCTTATCGTTTCAATTCGTGCCACATTTGAAGCAAATAGCGAAACAGCAACTAATTTTTTAGACCGCTTTATTATGTTATAAATATTATTATAAATTTCACCTTCTGACTCAGGGTGATGCTTGCTTAATATATTGGTTGAATCGCAAATTGCTGCAAGCAGGTCACCTTTATCGCCAATTTCTTTTAAACGCTCTATATTAGAAGTTAATCCAACAACAGGTTTTGGATCAAATTTCCAGTCTCCGGTATGGAGTGCACTACCCATTTCAGTGCTAATTAATATTGAATTTGCCTCAGGAATTGAATGAGTTACATTTATAAACTCGACGGTAAAAGGACCCAAATTTGTGCTGCCATTTATGTCCACCTCTTTCACAGGCACTATACCTTCCAATCGAAATTCTTTTAGTTTTTCCTTAAGAAAATTAACCGTAAACTTTGTTGTATATATGGAGCACTGCAACTCTTCCCACAAGTGAGGCACTGCACCGCAGTGGTCCTCATGTGCATGTGTAATTATTATTCCAAGCAAATCTTTTTTTCTTTGAACAATAAAATCTACATCAGCAATGAGCAGCTCAACACCTGGCATAGTTTCATCTGCAAAACCAACACCAAGGTCGATCATAATCCACTTACCTTGGTAATGATATAGGCTAACATTCATCCCGATTCTTCCTACTCCCCCAAGCGGAAGAAATAAAAACTCATTTTTGTTTATATTCATTAAATTTAAATTATTAAAATCTGAGAATAGCAAAACTTCGGTCTTAAATAAAGAAATTTATTGCTTTTACATAATTTTAAGGAACTGAGAAGTTTCTGTTGGCTAATAATAACACTATTGTTAAGTTTTCCATTAATAAGATCAAAGAATTGCAGGGTTAAGTGAAAACCCGTAAATAGTTACCCCTTCATGTCATTTAGCAGATTTCTTATTTTTTTTTTACTTTACTAAAAAACCCTTCAGATTGCTGTTGTATACTTGCATTTTCCTCTTCTTCAAGTGCTTTTAATAGTTCAATTTGCTTTTTAGTTAAATTTTTTGGATTTAAAGTCTCAACTATTACCTGTACATATAAATCACCACGAACATGTGAGTTCATATATGGCATACCCTTTTCCCTATAACGTAGTTTGGTACCAGTTTGAGTGCTCTCTGGAACCTTTACTTTTGTTTTAGCTCCATCAATTGACTGGACATCAATTTCACCACCAAGCACAGCTAGTGTCATTCTTATAGGTATTTTACAGTGTAAATCTGCCTTATTTCGAGTAAAGATTTTATGGGGAGCTATTTTCACGTATACGTATAAATCTCCACTTTTTCCACCTCTTGCTCCAGCTTCTCCTTTATCACTTATCCTTACCTTAGCTCCTTCTTCTATGCCTTTTGGAATTGAAACGGATATATTTACTTCACCTCTTCTACGTCCACTTCCACCGCATTTTTTACATTTATTTTGTATTATTTCTCCTTCTCCATAGCATGTAGTACACGTTCTTTCGATGGTAAAAAAGCCTTGCTGAGTTCTAATCCTACCACTTCCTTGGCATGTGTGGCACTGAACTGGTTTAATTGCTCCTTCGCCACCTGTGCCTTGGCATGTATCACATTTTACATTTGTCACATAATGTATAGGCGCTTGTATTCCTTTAAATGCATCTTCCAAAGTAATTTCAAGATCATAACGTAGGTCTGCTCCAGACACTCCTGTTGTTGTGCTCCTCTTTGCTCTTGATCTACTTGCACCACCACCGAATCCTCCACCAAAGAAGTCATTGAATATGTCGCTAAAATCTCCTGCAGAACTGAAGCCTTGAAACCCACCAGAAGCACCTTCGTGGCCATAACGGTCATAGCCTGCCCTTTTCTCAGAGTCAGACAGAACTTCATATGCAGCTGTTACTTCTTTAAATTTTTCCTCTGCTTCTTTATTGCCAGGATTTCTATCAGGATGATATTTTAATGCTAATTTTTTATACGCTTTTTTTATCTCATCAATACTGGCATTTCTTCCTACTTCCAGCAGATCATAGTAGTCTTTTTTGCTCATATATAATAGTTTAGTGTTTAACCTTTAAAGATAGGTATTGCATATATTAATTTCAAGTGTGACTTCTGTTTCCTATAAAATGTGGTGCACCCTGAGCGACTTGAACGCCCGACCTTTTGATCCGTAGTCAAATGCTCTAATCCAACTGAGCTAAGGGTGCTTTCACAAAGTTAACTTTAGCAGATTTTGTAGCTTGATTCAATTAATTTGGCTAAAAATAAAACTGCTAATTTTTATCATGTGTGAAACCTGCAAAAAATTGCATTTGCTTTCTTAAGAAAGGAATGCACAGCAAAAGAGTCCAACGTCACGCGCTGGAATGAAAAAAAAGAGTGAGCTGCTGATTTTTTATGTAAATAACTATTATGCAAGAAATTTAGTGACTTATAGTTGATAATTAAAGTGCTTAATTAGAAATTTAGCTTTAACTTTAAATGGACTACTCAACCGTGACAGACTTAGCTAAATTTCTTGGACAATCAGCATCTAACCCTTTTTTTGCTGCAGTATAGTAAGCAAGGAATTGCATAGCAACACTGTAGATGATTGGAGAGATAAAATTATCAGTGTCTGGAAGTTGCACCACATCTGCGCAAATTCCCCTGAGGAACGGTGCTCCTTGCTTATCACTGAAGGCAATTACTTTGCCTTTTCTTGCAATAATCTCTTGTATATTAGATAGCGTTTTAAAGAATAAATCATCATAAGGGATAATTGCTATAACAAGCACAGTATGGTCTATCAAAGCGATAGACCCGTGCTTCATTTCCCCCGCTGCAATACCAATTGTGTTAATGTATGAAAGTTCTTTTATTTTTAATGCGCCTTCCATTGCAACTCCGTATGAACTTCCTCTGCCGATTAAAATAACGTTATTGTGTTCTAATATACTGCCCGATATATGTTGTATTTTCATCATATTCAAAACGTGCTCAACATACTCAGGAATAGAATTGATAGCACTGCTTAGCTGCTTTATTCTCTCTCCACCCAGTATACCTTTTATTTTTCCAAGCTCCACGGCAAAGCATGCTAAAGTTGCAAGTTGCGCAGAAAAGGTTTTTGTTGAAGCAACACCAATTTCTTGCCCAGCAAGAGTATGTAACACAATATCTGAGATCTTTTCAATGCTGCTGTTAAATGTGTTAGTTATACTAATGATTGTTTGCTTATGTGATTTCGCATAACGCAGCGCTTCTATGGTATCTGCAGTTTCGCCAGATTGAGAGATGAATAACCCAATACTGCCTTTTTCCAACTTAATGTTGCTATATCTAAATTCTGATGAGATTTCTAGATATACTCGAACTTGAGCAACACTTTCCAGCCAATACTTTGCTATTAGCCCAGCAAAATAAGATGACCCGCATCCAACTATAGTAATGTAACTCAGCTCAGAAAACAATTTTTTGTTGACCTCTTTATATTGCTTGTAAAATTGATTTATTGTTTCGTTTAATGCATGCGGTTGCTCAAAAATCTCTTTTAACATGAAGCTAGGGTAACCATTTTTGCTAATTAGAAAATTACTTGGACTACTATTTTCTATACTGCGTTTAACTTGTGTACCATTGTTGTATATACTAACTCCACTAGATTTTATTACTGCAATGTCATCATCTTCCAAATGCGATATTCTTTCCACAAATGCACTTAAAGCATTAGAGTCAGATGCAGCAAACACTGTGTTACAGTTATAGCCTATTGCTAAAGGCAAATTTCTCTTCGCAACAAATAAGGCATCTGGATATTCTGCAAATAATAAGACCAAGGCAAATGAGCCATGTAAGTTGTTTAAACACTTAAATAGAGAATCAACTGGCGACAATCCTTCATCAAGATATAAGGTTAGCATATTTGGTATGATCTCTGTGTCAGTGTCAGTATGGAATGACATTCCCCTTTCTTCTAGACCCTTTTTTAGCAGATTGTAATTCTCAATTATGCCGTTATGAGCAACAACAACATTATTTGTACGAATGGGGTGAGCATTTTTAAGGCCTGGAACTCCGTGTGTAGCCCAGCGAGTATGTGCTATACCAACTGTACTGTGAGACATCTTGCTTTCATCAACAACTTTATACAACCTTTGAACTTTACCTTCTGATTTTTTGACTTCTATCTCGCCTTCGTTATTTATGATTGCTATACCTGAGGAATCATATCCCCTATATTCCAATTTTTGCAACCCGGTTAACAAGGTTGGTATTACTGAATCACCGTTACTTACTACACCAAATATTCCACACACAATTAAGTGAACCTTCTTCTTAAGTTATGCAGCATTTTTGCCTTTATCATCTTTTCCCTTTTTACTTTCCTCTGGTTGATTTTTATTCTTTTTATCATTCTTTTCAATTTTGCCTTTTTCAATTGGTTTAGCTGCTACTTTCTGAGCTTCTTTGTTTAAAACTTCAGATATAGCGGACCTTAGGACTTTTATCTCAACTTTTGGTGCTATTTCTATTATAAATTGTGCATTTACTTCATCAACTTTATTAACTTCACCTATTATTCCACCAGAAGTAATGACTGTATCACCACGTTTTATTTGATCTATCATCTTTCTATGTTCTTTTAGTTTTTTATGGTTTGGGCGAATAATGAGAAAATAAAATACCACAAATATTAAAATCAATGGAATAAAACTAGCAAAAGATGCGCCGATACTTGATGCATTGCTAATTGCATCTGCTGCAAAAACTTCAGAAATGAACATATTTAATCCTAATTATTAATGATAAAAATAAACCTATTTAAGTATTAATTACAATACCATACCATGTCAAGTTTGGTGAAAGCGTTTCTAAATACCGGCAAGAATATTGCGGATTTTAGGTCATGCTAAAACTAATATGGCGGGAGTGATGAGACTTGAACTCACGACCTCATGCGTGACAGGCATGCGCTCTAACCAACTGAGCTACACCCCCCTAATTTCTTTTTAGCGTTTTCAGCTTTAAAGCTAATAAACATACCGCCCTTTGTCAATATTTTTTGTTTGCACTTTGCTGTCTTTTCTATTACTATGTAAATAATTTAATTTTACACATGGCTTATACAAGTAGTCCCGTTAGGGTTATGCCATGGAAGATAAACTATTTGGAGGAATGATATATGACAAATTTGCCTGAAGTTACTGTGCGTGATTTAGCCGAATCTGGTGTACATTTTGGTCACAAAATTAGTCGCTGGAACGCAAAAATGGCTCCATACATATATGGAGTGCATCAAGAAAATCGTATACATATAATTGACTTGCGGAAAACACTACCATTGCTACAGGTGGCCATGAAGGCTTTATATGATGTTGCATCTCAAGGTGGTCGCATTCTATTTGTTGGTACAAAGTTTCAAGCTTTTGATATTATTGCAAGTGAAGCGATTCGTTGTGGTCAATATTATGTAAATCATCGATGGCTTGGTGGTATGCTTACTAATTGGGGCACTGTTTCTTCTTCGATAAAAACCTTGATGCAATATGAGAAAATATTAGATGACGAGGATAGCATTTTAACAAAGAAAGAATTGGGAAATATTGAAAAGAAAAAGCAAAAGCTTGATAAGGTGTTAGGCGGTATTAGAGAAATGGGAGCAATTCCTGATATCTTATTCATCATTGATACTAATAAAGAGCATATAGCGGTTAAGGAGGCTAAAAAGTTAGGAATTCCAATAGTTGCAATACTTGATACTAATTCTGATCCAGATGATATTACTTATCTAATACCTGGAAATGATGACTCAAGAAAATCAATAGAGCTCTATTGTAAATTAGCTACCGACTCTATATTAGCTGGAATAGAGTCTAGTCTAGCAAGATCTGGAGTTAAGATTGATAATATAAAAGGTGATGAGTTTATTCAAGAAAAAGAAGATGGTATTGTGCAAACTAAAAGGAGACGTAGTAAAGTTTACAAAGAAGAAGAAAGGGAGGTAGTAACAAATGAAGATGAATCCAGATAGTATAAGAGAATTACGTGATAGAACAGGGCTTGGCTTAAGTGACTGTAAAAAAGCATTAGAAGAATGTGATGGTGACATCAAGAAAGCCGTTGATAAGTTACGTACAATAGGTCTTGCTAAAGCTGATAAAAAATCTGATAGAGTAGCTTCAGATGGGCTCGTTGCTATGTGTTTGACTGAAAATTATGGTGTATTGGTTGAACTCAATTGCGAAACAGATTTTGTTGCAAGGAATGAGAAATTTATAGAGTTAGTTTCAAATTTAGCATCAATTGCTCATCAAGAACACTGTACTAGCGTTGATGAGTTAAAAAATGCCAAGTATGAAAGCATTGGCACAGTGCAGGAAGCTATAATGGATGGTACATCAGTTCTTGGTGAGAAGCTAGAGTTAAGTAAGCTTTGTTACCTAGAAGCTAAGGATGGAATTATTGCTGGCTACGTACATGGTGATGTGTGTGGCTTAGGTAAAATTGGCGCTTTAATTGCATTGCAATCATCTGGTGATAAGACGAAGTTACAAGAGATTGGAAAACAAATAGCTATGCATGTAGTTGCCATGAAGCCTGAAGCTTTGTCTATAGATGATTTAGATCAAATGAAGTTGAAAAATGAACGTTCTATAATTGAAGAGCAAGTAAGGAGCTTAAATAAACCTGAAGAAGTAGCAAAAAAAATAGTAGATGGACGAATGGCTAAGTACTGTGAAGAAGTTGTTTTACTAGAACAAAAGTTCATAAAAGATGATAAAATAAAGGTTTCTGACTTTATAAAATCAAGCGAGTTGAGTGCTGTTAGATTATCTGATTACAAGTTACTTGTTTTGGGCAGTGCAAACTAAATGGCAAGAAATGTCTTCCTTAGCAGATAAAGTAAAATACTCTAGAGTGTTATTGAAGATCTCTGGTGAAGCTTTGATGGGATCAAAGCAATTTGGCCACGATATGGAGACTATAGGTGAGTTATCTAAAGGCATAGTTGAAGTTTGTAATCTTGGAGTTCAGGTTTGTATTGTTGTTGGTGGTGGGAATATCTTTCGTGGCACATCTGCATCTTTAAGTGGCTGTGAAAGAGCAAGCAGTGATTATATTGGAATGCTTGCAACTATAATCAATGCTTTAATTTTACAAAATTTTTTAGAAAAAAATTTAGTAGCTTCTAGGGTATTATCTGCAATACCCATGGCCACTGTATGTGAACCTTACATAAGAAGGAAAGCTATTCGTCATTTAGAAAAAGGCAGAGTGGTAGTTTTTGCAGCAGGCACAGGCAACCCATTTTTTACTACAGATACAGCTGCAGCTTTACGTGCTGTTGAAATGAGTTGTGATGTTATTCTAAAGGGTACGCAAGTAAATGGTGTATACTCCGCTGATCCGAAAAAAAATGAGGATGCTGTAATGTATGATAGGCTTTCTTACACGGATTTGTTGACTCGTGATTTAAAAGTTATGGATGCATCAGCAATTTCACTTGCTCGTGAGAATTCTATTCCAATTATAGTTTTTTCTTTGAAGGAGGAAAGAATAGTCAATATTATTAAGGGTCAAGGTACTTATACTATAGTTTCAGATTGTAAACAGTAGGTAATTTATGTTAAATGAAATAAAAGCTAAAACAAAAGAAAGAATGCTAAAAACTATTCAGTCTTTTCATGATGATATTAAGGGTGTACGCACTGGTAGAGCTAGTGCATCTTTGTTTGATGGTATAGTTGTAAACATCTATGGTGGGCATCAAAAGTTAAATCAAGTTGCAGGCGTTTCGGTTATAGATAACAAAACCCTATCAATTAAAGTTTGGGATATCGGTGTTGTAGGTGAAGTAAAAAATGCTATATCAAATGCTAATCTGAATTTAAATCCTGTTGTTGAGGGTAGCACCATACGTATAGCTCTTCCAGACTTAACACAAGAAACCCGTGAAAAATTAGTGAAATTATTGCATCAGTTTGCTGAAAATGCACGGATTGCCATTAGAAATATACGTAGAGATATTATGGAAGAAATAGAGAAAATGAAGGAAAATAAGGAGATCTCAGAAGATGATTTTCACGGCGCTAAGAAGGAAATACAAAATATTACTGATGATAATATAAAAAAGATTGATGGTGAATTGTCCATCAAAGAAAAGGACATATTGCATCACTAAGCTAATATGAAAGAAACCTTCAGTAGTGAAAAAGAAAAAATTACATGCAAGGGTGCCATGGAGGTAGCAGGCACACAACTGTATGAACATTTGTCCGCGGAGGCAGTGTGTTAGCAGTTTTTGCCTCAAACACAAAGGTGTCATCCCAGTACTCTCTCTTGTCATCCCAATACCCCCTCTTGTCATCCCAGTACTCTCTCTTGTCATCCCAGTGCTTGACACTGGGATCCAGCTTTTCATACAATCTCGTCAAAGACGTTTGTTTTAGCATAAGACAGCTATTTTTATGCTTATCAGCTCAGTGTGCTCACTTGCAATCAAATTTCTGGATTCCAGTGTCGAGGCACTGGAATGACACCCTCCTGGTAGCACAATGTTCGTATAGCTGTGCGTCAGTTACTTTTATGACATCAGGTGAACTTTAAATGTTGAATCAAGAATCTTTACCGAAACATTTAGCAATTATTATGGATGGTAATGGTAGATGGGCGAACAATCAAGGAAGGGTAAAAATTGATGGTTATAAAAAGGGCAGTGAAGTTGCATACGATATTGCCAAGTATTGTACGGACCTAACCATACCCTACTTAACTTTGTATGCATTCTCTATGGAGAATTGGCTTAGACCCAAAAACGAAACTGACTGTCTATTTGATTTATTTTACTCCGTTTTAACTAATGAAGATAAAGTCAATTTCATTTGCAACTGTAACATTAAGTTGAATTTTATTGGCAATTTAAGTCTATTACCCAGTAAAATATTGGATCAAATTAAAAAAGCAGAAGAAATGACATGTAAGAACGATGGTTTATTACTCACTATTGCAGTTAGTTACGGAGCAAAACAAGAAATTACACAAGCTATAAGCAATATTATAAAAGAAAATATTGATTGTGTATCAGAAGACGAATTTGAAAAATTTCTATATACTAAAGATTTGCCAAAATTGGATTTATTAATTCGCACTGGCGGCGAAAAAAGGTTAAGCAACTTTTTATTATGGCAAGCAGCTTATGCTGAATTGTATTTTTGTGATACTTTATGGCCTGATTTTTCTTGTCAAGATTTGAGCAAAGCATTAGAAGATTATACAAAAAGAGAGAAAAAATATGGTAGATAATAATTTTATAATTAGAATGTTGTCCTCAATAGTAATATTATTCATATTTTCCTTTGCTACATATTTCAGTGATTTATCGTTTTATCTATTGATTTTTTCGATAGCAGTTTTATCTTCTTTTGAATGGTATAATCTAACCCAAGGAAACAAAATTTTATACGTTTTTGCATTATTATTGATTGCACTACCAAGCGCCTCATTAATATATTTATATAATCTACCACAGGGAAAATATGCATTAGTATGGTTCGTCTTAACCATTTGGGGAATTGATATTACTGCCTACCTGTTTGGCAAGAATTTTGGTGGAGCCAAAATTTGCCCAATTCTTAGCCCTGGAAAAACTTGGACAGGACTTCTTGGTGCGATTTTAGCTGGAGTAGTGTGCACAATTTTTGGATCAATATTTTTTGGTCTATTTTCAATTTTTTATTCTCCAATCATTGGCCTTGCAATTGCTATTCTAGCGCAGCTTGGCGATTTCACTGAGTCGCTTGTTAAAAGAGCTTACGGTGTTAAAGATAGTGGAAGTATGATACCTGGCCATGGAGGAGTGCTCGACCGTATGGACAGCTTCATTTTTACTGCCCCCCTTATTGCTATTTACATAAACTAAGTCTGCAGAAGTGCCATTAGAGATCATCCCTAGTCAGCTCCCCAACCGCTTCTACAGTACAGTCATGGACAAATGTCTTTTCACAATAAGGGCAGGCTATTTCCTCTTCTTCTCCCATATCTAAATATATTAATGGATGGCCGGAACCCTCATCATTCTCATCACCATGACAACAAACTTTTCTTTTATTAACCCTCACTTTTGACATGCTACTCCTTTAGCTTATAACATTTTATATATTAAATATACCTATCCAGAAATAAAAAACAACAAACACTATTCTCCATTTTTTATCCTATTCAGGTTAATCAATTCGTTTTGAACGCCTTTTGATACAAATTTGCTAACATCTTCTCCTAATCTTGCTATTTCCTTTACAAAACTTGATGAGATAAATTGAGTATCTTCAGAAGCGGGAAGAAATATGGTTTCGATTTCAGGAAGAAGTTTATAATTTACCCAACTCATTTGAAACTCGTAATCAAAATCCGACACTGCTCTTAATCCTCTAATAATAACAGAAGCATTTTGCTCTTTGGCAAACTTCACTAGCAACCCATTAAAAGATATAACATCTGCATCAATTCCTAGCCCTTTGATTTCATTTTCAGCCATGCTTGTGCGTAGCTTTGTGTCAAAGACAGTATGCTTATTAACGTTTTCTGCAACTCCTATTATTAATTTATCGACTAGTTTACACGCTCTTTTGATTATGTCAATATGCCCAAAAGTTATAGGGTCAAATGTACCAGGGTAGATTCCTATTTTGTTATTGATGTCCATTCTTTATTTTTATATAAACTACTTTAAAAACTTTTGATAGACATGATAACAATTTTTATCTAAAAATGAAAGTATACAGTTGGCCTGATAGCTCAGTTGGTAGAGCAAAGGACTGAAAATCCTTGTGTCGCTGGTTCGATTCCTGCTCAGGCCACTTTCCTTTCCTTACTAAACTCAGTTTTTTATTGCAAAGTGTTCTAATAATGTGTTACAGTATTAATGCAAGTGTTAAGAAGAAGTGCTATTAAAATGTTTAGTATTTTATTAATCAAAGTTTTATTATTAAGTAGCTTTGCTTATATTAGTGTAAGTATGTATACAAGCAACCTTCATTATATAGCTGATTCAACTTCTACTCAAACCACTTTTCCTTTCTTACTAAAATTACCTCTTTGTTGTAAAACACTCTGTAACACACTGTAGTACTAATATAACATTAAAGAGGTAAATCATGACATATGAATATTATAATAAATTATTTAATATATTATTAATTAGAGTTCTATTATTAAGCAGCTTTGCTTATGCTGATGTTAGTAAGGACCTTTATACAAGCAGCCTTTTGAGTAACCATCATGCAAACATAAAACCAGTACATGCGGCCAGAAAAGAAGAATATGGCTGGATAACAGAAAAGGAGAGAAGTAGTAATATATAGTACTTTTCATAATAGTCCAAATAAGGTAAAATAAGGATTTGTAGTAGTGAAGGTAGGTATGCCAGCAGCATATAGTTATGACTTAAGGAAAAAAGCAATGGAAGCTCTAGACGAGGGAGAAAGCAGAGAAACAGTGGCAGCAAGATTTAAAATTGGACGAACTACTTTGTGGGAGTGGCAGCAAAGAAGAAAAGAAACAGGTGACTTTCAATCAAAAAAACTTGGAAATGGAGGTTACAATCACAAAATTACCGACTGGGATGCCTTTGCTAAATTTGCCAGAGAAAACGGAGGAAAGACTCTATTGGAAATGGCTAAACTTTGGAGCAACGTTAGTATCCAAACTATCCACCGAGCCCTGAAAAAAATTGGATTTACACGCAAAAAAAGACCTATGGGTACAAGGAAAGAAGCGAAGAAAAACGTGCTAAATTCTTGAAAATTATAGCAACAAAAGAACCTAAAAACTTAGTGTATATAGATGAGTCTGGCATTGACAACACTGAAGACTACCCCTATGGATATTGTCAGAAGGGACAGCGGTTTTATGCCCTAAAATCTGGGAAGAAAACTCAACGAATCAGTATGATTGCAGCTTTAAGTGAAAGAAAAATAGTTGCTCCATTAACCTTTGAAGGCCACTGTAATATGGATATTTTTAATGGATGGTTTGAGCAATTTTTGATACCGACCTTGGAACCTGGACAAACTGTCATTCTTGACAATGCTACTTTTCATAAGTCTGATAAGATCATTAAGCTTGCTAAAGGGATTGGTGCAGAAATTTTGTATCTGCCACCGTATTCTCCAGATTTTAACAAAATTGAACATCATTGGTTTGCTATAAAAAACAGAGTCAGGAAAAACATTCCTCTATTCAAGTCTTTTCGTCATGCTGTTGATTCTGCCTTTCTATGATCTGTTCGGATTATTATGAGAAGTGCTATAGTAGTTGGTTTATTGAAAACAGAGAAAGAAACATACCCACACGAAATTGGACTATCCCAGACTATATATGAGATGTTCAACAACTTTGGAGTTAAAACCGTACTTATTGACTACAACAAAATAATTAATCTAAAAGAAATCCAGGAAGAGTCGCTTATCTTGTCAGAACAAGATAAGCTATTGGCAAGAAAATTAGTACTAGATCGAATAAAAATTGCAGTTGCAAAATTTATTAAAGAGCACAAGATAAATAGAATAGACCTCTTTCAAAATTCACATCATCAACTCTAGATTGTAAATTCCAGCTATCAAATTGAATCTCAATCCAAAACGTTTTCGCCGATTGCGATATTTATCTGCAATAATTTTAAATCTTTTAAGCAAACCGATTACATTCTCAACCACAACTCTTTTGCTTGCAAGCTCTTGATTTTCTTGCTTTTGTTTCTTAGTCAATGGGTGCTTTTTCGTTTTTCTATGTGGCAATTCAACATTTGCGTGAATTTTTTGTAGACCTCTGTAACCGCTATCTGCTAGGACTTTGATACTTGGTAGTATGTGCACTTTTGACTCCTTAAAAAGCCGAAAATCATGTTTCCTACCATTTGAAAAAGACGTGCAAATGATCTTTTTGCTTTCTTTTTCCGAAATAATCTGTGTTTTTATACTGTGCTTTTTCTTTTTTCCTGAATAAAATCTTTTTTGCTTTTTTTGGGTCTTTCCACAGGAGTTTCTGTTGCATCTATCACTAAAACCTCATATTCTATATCACTTTTTAGAACCTCTTTTCGCCCTGGCAATGCAAAATCCGGATGTTTTACCAATGTATTTTCAATCCACTTTATGATTTTATAGGTCGTACTTTCGCTCATACCATAACTTCGACCAATGTGGAAATATGTCCGATATTCACGAAGATATTCCAATGCCATAAGTAGCCTGTCTTCTATACAGAGCTTGCTTTTACGCCCACTTTTTGCTTTTTTCCTTCTATCTTCTTCATCTAAAATTTCTACCATCCTGTTGAAAGTTGCCTTCTTTACTCCTGTCAGACGACGAAACTTCTCTTCATCTAACTCCTTAGTTTCTTCATATCTCATACTTTTAAATGTATGATTTTATACTAATTTTTTGCTCTTTTCCAATTTTGAAAGAAGTCTAATATTTATTCCAGGAAATCATTATAACTTTCACTTAGAACCGTTTCCTCCTACCCCTTACCGCCAGCTTGTGACTGAAGCAATTGTAAAAATAGTTGATGATAATCCTGCCATTCATTTGCTTGGAATATGCGGTGGTTTGCAAGGCATTATGCATGCAAAAGGAATTGAAATAACGAGTGTTGTGAGTGATGAGGAGAATCATTTAAAATCAGCGCCCAATCCACAAAAAGAGGATGTACCTCTTCAGCAGATAAAGGTAATTCCAAGCAGCCGTTTAGCAGAGGTAATAGCTAAATTTTTACTACCCAATGAAAACGGCTGGTTTTCAGTGTACTTTCCGGATGCTCATTCAGGAGCAGTAAGTAATACACCAGAAAATAGAAGAAAATTGGAGTTACTTGGATATAAAGTTGCAGCATTTTCCAGTGATGGGGTAATAGAGGCTATTGAAGATAAGCATGGTAATGTTCACTTTCAAAGTCATCCAGAAGCCCTTGTTGTGAAGTCAGATAAAAACCTCTATTTATCAAATCACAAGGAACGTCAAGTGTCTACACTAGTTGCTATAGCGATTATAAATGATTTTCTTTATCGTGCTTAATAGATAAAATAGTAGTTTATATAAATCCCATAGCATGTCGAATGAAGCTTTTTTTGAGAAAATTTGAATTTTCAACTGCAATCAAGCCAAGATTTCTTAGTGCTTTAGCGCAGAATATTCTGTTGGAAAACATCCTATTTAATCCATCAGTTGCAAGCGCCATTGTAAAATTATCAAAGTATCTGTTACGTGAAATTTTCTTTAATAAATAACTACTGCCAACATCAGTACCAGCCGCTTTTGCAGCAACTATGTGCTTTATAACACTTTCTACATCTCTAATTCCAAGATTAAGCCCTTGACCTGCAACTGGATGAATTGAATGTGCTGCATCGCCGATAAGCAAAACTCTACCCTTATATAACTTTTTTGCGAAAGCAAAACTTAAAGGATAAAGTTTTCTTTCACCCTCTAATTTTATCTCTCCTAAATAAGAACCAAATCTTTTTTTAAGCTCTATAATAAATTCTTCTTCAGACAGATCCATTAGCATTTTTGAAATTTCAGATTTTTCTGTCCAAACTATCGAAGAAGTATAGCCACCCTTCATCGGTAGAATTGCAAATGGACCGCCAGGGAAAAAACCCTCCACAGCTAAGTTTTGGTGATGCAGTTCATGCTTTACATTAAATACTATGCTACTTTGTTTATAGTCAAATTTCACTGTCGGTATAGAAAATAACTCTGGTAATTTAGAGTTTTTGCCTTCAGCGCAAATAAGTAGCGATGATATTAATTCCTGGTTATTATCAAGAATCACTTCCACATATCCTGAATCACAAGCAATTGTTTTATAGGAATGTGGAGAGTATATATTCAGTTTATTTAGAAAATTATTGTTGATTGCATTCCATATAGTAGCATTGTTGATAACATAACCCATTGGCTCTTCGCTAACCATTTTATGATTGTAATGCACAGTAACCGCATCTAATATGCATATATCAAGTATTGGCTCAGCTTCACTTTCCACAAACTGCCAAATCCCTAACTTTTCCAATATTTTTTTCGAGCCTTGAGAAATAGCAAATGCTCGATTATCATCTACTACACGTGGTAGACTATTTTTTTCAATCACAGCTACAGACACAGAGTCACAACTGAGGCCAATTGCAGTAATAAGACCAAGTAACCCACCACCTGAAATGATTACATCATAATTCATTTTATTTACGCTAATTGTAAAATTATATTTTATCTGTTTTGAAAATAGTTTAAACAAACTTTATAGACTATGAGTAAAAGACTTTAAGGTTTTCCTATATACAAATTAAGTCTCTTAGAACCTGTCTTGAAAATGGCTAAGCATAGAAGTAATCATATTAAATAAGAGCTATTTCAGCAAAATTTTAAACAAATAAAGTTCATTAGCTTCACAATAGCACTTTATGAAAAAAGTATACTTGATACATAAATTTAAAATACAAGTTAACGAATTATTATAACTTCTACCAAGATAATAATATAGTAAGGTTTGGTAGTGAGGTATCAAAATGGGAAAATACACTAACGCATGGTTTTATAAGAAGACTGACCAAAATCATCACGATTGTGCAAATGATGGCACTTGCGGGCAATCTATACAAAATTGTGAAATTGGTAATACAGACATTTCTTTTTTTGATAGTAACAAAAACTTAATTGCCAAAGTACCTAAACTACCAAAGTATTCTAGTGATAAATATGGGCATCAATTGTATAAGGAAGCTGAGTCAAAGCAGTTCAATTATTTTTCCACAAATATACATGATGTTTTGTCTAACAGCTTTACCGTTAAATACGGGTATATAAATTGTACTATAAAATACGATAACTTATCTGAGCAGGAACAAAACCAAATAGAAACAGACATTAAAACTGCCTATGAAGCATTTAAAGAAAAGTTTTGCTTGAAAAATAGTAATGCAAGTTACAATATAACGGTTCACATTTTTAATAATAGAAGCGATTATACAAAGTATAATGATCTTCTTGGCATAGATGAAGATGGTGGTCCAGGATATATTACACGAGGAGTAACAGATTTTCAGAATATTCTGACATATAAGCAAAGTGCCATGGATTTTGTTCTAGGTCATGAGCTAGGCCACATATTTCAATTGCGTTTTTCACCATCGGCAACAGTCAAAGCTTTGAGTACTCAGGATACTGAATTCATAGCAAATGTTGTTGGACGAGAAGTAGAAGAAAAAAATTATAAAGCTATTTGCAAGCAGATGGGTGTAGATGAATATGAAGACCATGGATGGATGTTTCAATTTAAATATAAAGGTACACTTTATAAATATCACAAGAACCTTTCAGAAGAAGAAAAATTTAAAGCTATACAAAATGTCAAGAATATTCGTGAACTAGTAGATGAATATGAAGATCATGGATCGATGTTTAGTTTTAAATACAAAGGTACAACTTGTAGTATATACCGCAAGGATCTTTCAGAAGAAGAAAAATTTCAAGTTATACAAAATGCCAGGAAGCTTTGCGAACTAGTGGATGAGTATACAGATTTTGGATGGATGTTTAAATTTAAATATAAAGATACAACTTGTAGTATATACCGCAAGGATCTTTCAGAAGAAGAAAAATTTCAAATTATACAACGTGTCAAGAATTCTGGACTAGATGAATATGAAGATCGTGGATGGATGTTTAGTTTTAAATACGAAGGTACAACTTATAGAGCAGAACACAAAGGTTATCTTTCAGCAGAAAAAGAAAAACTTCAATTTATCAAAGACATTAAGAACTCTCATGAATCGCTCGTTAGTGAATAGACCTCTTTCAAAATTCACATCATCAACTCTAGATTGTAAATTCCAGCTATCAAATTGAATCTCAATCCAAAACGTTTTCGCCGATTGCGATATTTATCTGCAATAATTTTAAATCTTTTAAGCAAACCGATTACATTCTCAACCACAACTCTTTTGCTTGCAAGCTCTTGATTTTCTTGCTTTTGTTTCTTAGTCAATGGGTGCTTTTTCGTTTTTCTATGTGGCAATTCAACATTTGCGTGAATTTTTTGTAGACCTCTGTAACCGCTATCTGCTAGGACTTTGATACTTGGTAGTATGTGCACTTTTGACTCCTTAAAAAGCCGAAAATCATGTTTCCTACCATTTGAAAAAGACGTGCAAATGATCTTTTTGCTTTCTTTTTCCGAAATAATCTGTGTTTTTATACTGTGCTTTTTCTTTTTTCCTGAATAAAATCTTTTTTGCTTTTTTTGGGTCTTTCCACAGGAGTTTCTGTTGCATCTATCACTAAAACCTCATATTCTATATCACTTTTTAGAACCTCTTTTCGCCCTGGCAATGCAAAATCCGGATGTTTTACCAATGTATTTTCAATCCACTTTATGATTTTATAGGTCGTACTTTCGCTCATACCATAACTTCGACCAATGTGGAAATATGTCCGATATTCACGAAGATATTCCAATGCCATAAGTAGCCTGTCTTCTATACAGAGCTTGCTTTTACGCCCACTTTTTGCTTTTTTCCTTCTATCTTCTTCATCTAAAATTTCTACCATCCTGTTGAAAGTTGCCTTCTTTACTCCTGTCAGACGACGAAACTTCTCTTCATCTAACTCCTTAGTTTCTTCATATCTCATACTTTTAAATGTATGATTTTATACTAATTTTTTGCTCTTTTCCAATTTTGAAAGAAGTCTAATGTGATGGATTAAATGAGGGGCCATTAAGTCAGAATACAACTGTAGTAATTTTTGTTGATGAAAATAAGGACATAGAGAAAATGTATTTTCATAATCCAGACAAGAATATATCTGAATGGTTAGATAAGACACTTATAAGCAGAAGTAAACCTGAAGTGGATGTGGATGAAATAGAGCAACCCAGTAATTTCTTATCCAATATTTTTTCAGCAATTAAATCCGTTATTGATTCTATCTCATCATTCTTTTCATGGTTATTTGGGTCTAAAGAGGAAGAACAATCTGATAACAACCTTTCTTTGCTTAACTTATCAGAAGAACAATCCGATGACAATCTTTCTTTGCTTAAACCTGATGTTAATCAAGATGCTGACGAAAACTACGTAGGCAATTACTCACTATGTAATCATGATTATCACCAACATGATGACCTAATATAGTGAAATAACGAACTTTTATCCGTTAACCTGATTAGTCCTTAGAAGCTGTTATTTTGCTATAAATGGCTGTAATGGCATCATCTATTTTATTGCCATCACAGCCTGTTTGTGCAAGTTCAGGATTTCCACCACAGTTCTTTTCAACTGCTATTGATATCAGTTCTTTTGCGCTGATCCTATTAGTTAAGTCTTTACTTACCTTGACAATCAAAACTGTTTTATCTTTTTCTGTTGCCGTAAAAGCTATTACCGTTTTTGGTTTTTGTTGCTGTAAAATAAACTCTCTTATTATATTCGCTGGAATATTGGTAAAAGCATGACTTACAAAATTTATTCCATTTATTTCAGTACTTTTTATATTCTCTGCACTCACAAGCTTTTTATATAGGTTTTTTATTTTAGCTTCGGATTCCTTGCGCTCTTGATTTAAAATATTTAATCGGTTTATTATTTCACTTGCTGGCACTTTTATGAATTCTGCAACTTTTTTTAAGCTAATTTCATTATCACGTACATAATTAATAGCTTCTTGACCAGTTAAAGCTTCAATTCTTCTCACTCCAAAAGCAACAGAACTTTCTGTTACTATCTTAAATAAACCGATTTCTCCAGTATGCTCAACGTGCGTGCCACCACATAGCTCTTTCGAATCTCCAATATTTACAACTCTAACCTGATCACCATATTTTTCACCAAATAACGCCATAGCTCCTTCGTCTATTGCCTGATTCATGCTTTGAATTTTTGTAGATGCAGAAAGATTTTCTCTGATTAGAGAGTTTACCATATCCTCTACCCAAAACAACTGATCCTGAGCAACTTGAGTGTTATGACTAAAGTCGAATCTCAGTCTATCTGGTGCAACTAGGGAACCTTTTTGAGTGACATGATCACCCAAGATTTTCCTCAATGCAAAGTGCAGAAGATGCGTAGCTGAATGATTTCTTCTTAAGGTTTGCCTTCTTTCCTTGTCGATGCTTGCTGTAACTACATCACCTTTACAAATTGAGCCAGATTTAACTATGCATCTGTGCAAATATAGGTCATTAACCTTATTGGTATTCTCGACTATAATAATACTTCTATCAGATTTGATCAGACTGCCAGTATCCCCCACCTGTCCACCTGACTCGCCATAAAAAGGTGTTTTATCAAGTATAATGGTTATCTTCTCTCCCTCCTTTGCAGAATCAATTATTTCATTTTTAGAGGAAACTATAGCTAGTATTTTCGCATCACTTACTTCATTGAACTCATAACCAACAAATTTTGTTTTGCCAAATTTATCGATCAAATCAAACCATACTTGCTCAACAGATTTTTCACCAGATCCAGCCCATTTAGTACGTGCTCTCTCTTTTTGTTCTCCCATTGCATCATCAAAACCCTTCTGGTCAAAATTTATTTTTTTCTCTTTTAAAATATCGAGTGTAATATCCAAAGGAAATCCATAGGTGTCATATAGCTTAAACGCTGATTCTCCAGGCAAAGTATCGCCCGATTTTAAATCTGTAGTGAATTTCTCCAGAAGATTGATACCTTTCATCAAAGTGTCTTTAAAGTTTTCTTCCTCTGATTTTAATGTCGTTTCTATTAAGCTTTTAGCTCTGATCAATTCAGGATAAATATCCCCCATATAAGCCGAACTCGCGCTATCTATCAGCGCCGGAAAAATGCGATGGAGTAGAGAATCATTATACCCAAGCAGGTGGATATAACGTGCGGCTCTCCTAATTAATCTGCGTAATACGTAATTCCTGCCCTCATTTCCAGGAAGCACTCCTTCTGCGATGAGAAATGTAGCTGCACGAAGATGATCTGCTATGATCTTATGTGCTACATTATTTTCCGTTCTTCCACAGTACTCTTGAGATTTATCTATTAAAGCAGAAAATAGGTCGATATCATAGTTATCATGGGCGTTCTGCATAACAGCTGCTATTCTTTCAAGGCCCATTCCAGTATCGATGCATTTTTTTGGCAATTTGTGTAAATTACCTTCTTCATCTTTGTTAAACTCCATGAATACCAGATTCCAGATTTCAACAATCCTGTCGTCATCTTGTAGGTTAGGATTTACGTGATCATAAAAAATTTCAGAGCATGGACCGCATGGACCAGTGCTTCCCATACTCCAAAAGTTGTCATCCGTTGCAATTCTTATGATTTTATCACTTGAAAAGCCACTTATCTTACGCCAAATCTCGTACGCCTCATCATCAGTATGGTAGACGGTTATGGATAGTCTATTTTTATCAAGAGATAACTCCTTAGTAATAAATTTCCACGCGAATTCTATCGCGGTTTCCTTAAAGTAATCACCGAAGCTAAAATTTCCGAGCATTTCAAAAAATGTGTGATGCCGAGTTGTATAGCCAACATTTTCCAGATCATTGTGTTTACCGCCTGCTCTTAGGCACTTTTGACTTGAGACAGCACGTTTCATTTCAGTTTTTTGAGCACCAGTAAAAATATTTTTAAACTGCACCATACCAGCATTTGTGAACATGAGCGTTGGGTCATGTTCTGGAATCAAAGGAGAAGAAGAAACCTGCTCGTGGTCATTATTTACAAAAAATTTTATAAATCTTTCTCTGATTTCACTTAACTTCATTATTTTTATTGAGGTTATCTATAAATAATAAGTTGTAATGGAAATAAAATCAATACCTCTCTCAGATCTCAGAACTTCTAGTGACATGCACCTTGTGGTAAGAAAAAATCAATATATTCACGATAAATTTACCTCATATCTGTGTTTTATATGTGGAAATTGGAATGGAAATTTATGTAGGCAAAGAAAAAAGAATAGCAAATGTGGTGACTCAACACTGGAGTGATATAAAAGGATCAGACAGAGATTGGCCAGAAAGACACGAAATAGACACTGCAGAAATAATGGAGTCATGGCAGCATTGTTTTATCATTGAAGTCAAGGATCAAGGTTATATTTGTGAAAATGCAGGAGAAAAGGCTGTTGAATTCTATGGTTTTGAGAAAAAGACGCGCATTGATAATAAATATGCAATTGATGCACCATTTTTGCGACTATATAAAATAGATGCAGTTATTGATAAACTTGATACTGTAATAGATAGTAAGTGCCCAATCAACGAAGAGGAAGAAAGTGAAAGTGTTAAAATGAGACAAGTATTGTTGCCACTTGGGGATAAAGAAGGTATAACACATATATTGGGCGTAATTACATTTAAGCTCCTTTAATATACAATTTTAATTTGATTCTTTAATAAAATTATTTATACTAATGCTTAATTACTATTAAAGAACTCAATAGTAGTGCTTGTAAATTTATTTGGAATATGAAGAAAATAAAATTAAAAACCAAATCTTCTGTTAAAAAGCGCTTTCACCTTACAGCTAAGGGTAAAGTCATTTCTACTCAGTCAGGCAAAAGGCATGGCATGGTAAAGAGAAGTAAATCTAATATTCGTAATCAGCGCGGTACAACGATTCTTGGTAAATCTGACTCGCGTATAGTTAAGCTTTATATGCCTTATGGTATTTAACAAAATGGAGGTAAAATAAAATGGCTCGGGTAAAACGTGGAGTCACTACTCACGCTCGTCATAAAAAAATATTGAAACTGGCAAAGGGTTATAGAGGACGCGCAAAAAGCTGTTATAGAATTGCATTACAAAGAGTTGAAAAAGCACTGCAATATGCTTACAGAGACAGAAGAACCCGTAAACGTGATTTCCGTAGCTTATGGATAATACGTATTAATGCAGCAGCAAGAGAGCATGGGCTTACTTATGGTAGGTTTATGCATGGTCTTACACTTGCCGGCATTGATTTAAATAGAAAAATTCTTGCTGAGATGGCCGTTAATTATAAGGATGATTTTGCCAAATTAGTAGAAGCTGTAAGTGGTAAATTAGCGGAGAATTCTTAAAGCAAAAACACCATGAGAATTATTTTCATGGGGTCACCAGAATTTGCTGTTAATTCTCTGAGCTTGTTACTGAAATCAAAGAGAAAAGTGGTAGCAGTATACACCAAGGCTCCAAAACCCTCAGGACGTGGACAAAAGCCAACGAAATCTCCAGTACATGTTATCGCTGAAGAAAGTAACATAGAGGTATGTACTCCTATCTCTCTAAAGTTTTCGGCAGAGCAAGAAAAATTTAGAAATTTCAAACCAGACGTTGCAGTTGTTGCCGCGTATGGGTTGATACTCCCAAGAGAAATTTTGAATATTCCAAAATATGGTTGTATTAATATTCATCCTTCATTATTACCAAGGTGGCGTGGTGCAGCTCCCATACAGCACACAATTTTAGCCGGAGATCAAGAAACCGGGGTTAGCATTATGCAATTGGATGAAGGATTAGATTCCGGCCCTATTTTAAAACAGAAAAAACTTCTGATTGAAAAGAACGATAATTACAAGACATTGCATGATAAATTGTCTGAACTAGGCAGTGATTTACTGCTGGAAGTGCTAAACGAAATTGAAAAACAGGTTCCCTTAAAACAGAACGATAATGATGCATGTTACGCTGACAAAGTGGAAGACTATAAAATTTATGCAAGTGATGCTTGTGAAGTTGCTTATAGAAAGGTTAAAGCGTTTTACCCAAAAGCGTTCATCAAGATAGAGAATAAACGTGTCAGGATACTTGATGCTGACTTTGAAGCTTTCGCTTCAGAACAAGGTAAGATCGTTAATGATAACATGCACATAAGTTTAAAAGGTGGCACTTTAATTCCTAAAATTGTACAAATGGAAGGGAGAAATCCTTGCAGTATTGAAGACTTTATTCGTGGCTTGAAATCAAGCATGGTAAAAAAATTTATAGAATAGACTGCTTTGAAGGGAAGGTTAGGAGGGCTAAAGCAACTTCTACAATTTGGCTGCTTGTTACACAACTGTACGGACATTCGTTTGTGAAAGCAGTGTGTTAAATGTTATAGCAGGTTTTGCCTCAAACACAAAGGCAGTGCCCAGACTACTTGGATCCAGAAAAAAGGATGATGTCATACCAGTGCCCTCTTCTTATTATCCCAGTGCTCCTTTCTCGTCATCCCAGTGCCCTGACTACTTGGATCCAGAAAACTTAACTTTAAATAAGTGGCTGCATAATAAAGACTAGATTCCAGTGCCAAACACTGGAATGACACCATTTGCTGTGCAATTTACCTTCAAAAATGAATGTTCGTACAGCTATAGCGGAATCTACAACGAGATACCGCGGCGGTATGACGTAGTAGCTATATATAGACAAATTCCTTTTTCTTAGATATAATCTTAAAAAACTTTCCATATAAAAATGAAAATAAAAAGAGCTTTAATATCAGTATACGATAAAACGAATATAATTGATCTTGCATCGTTTTTAATGCAGCAACAAATAGAAATTCTTTCAACAGGAAATACTTATAAAGCACTATCTGATGCCGGAATAAAAACGCAAGAAGTCTCAGATTATACGCAATTTCCAGAGATACTGGGTGGTAGAGTGAAAACTTTACACCCTAAAATTCATGGAGGAATACTTTGCAATAGAGAAAAACACAAAACGGAAATACAAAATCTAGGTATTGAGCCAATAGACCTGCTTATAACTAACCTATACCCATTTTGGGAGACAGTAAATAGCGGCTCAAATGAAGAGCAAATTATAGAACAAATAGATATCGGTGGAGTGGCGTTAATTAGAGCTGCAGCAAAAAATTTTCATTTTACTTCAGTCATTTCTAGCATTCAAGACTATGAAGCACTAAAAGCTGAGATGATAAAAAATAACAATGAAACAACATTGGAATATAGAAAACATTTAGCAATCAAAGCATTTGCTCTCACTGCACACTACGATTCTAATATTCACAGTTGGTTTTTATCCCAGAGTAAAAATAATGAGTTGCCAGAGTTTTTTGCACTATATGGACATAAAGTACAAGAACTCAGGTATGGTGAAAATCCCCATCAAAAAGCTGCATTTTATAGCAATCAATTTACCAAATATCCGCTAGAAAAAATACATGGGAAAGAGTTGAGTTATAATAATATAGTAGATATAGAGTCCGCACTTAACATAATTTCTGAATTTGAAGAACCTGCAGCAGTGATAATAAAGCACAATAACCCATGTGGCGCTGCTGTTGGTGATAATGCTTTAGAGGCATATGAAAAGGCCCTATCGTGTGATGAAGTAAGCAGTTTTGGTGGTATAGTAGCTTTAAATCGGGAGATAGATTTAAAGCTAGCAGAAAAATTAAACGAGATATTTTTAGAAGTTCTGATAGCACCATCAGTAAACAATGAGGCACTAAACATTTTGCAAAGAAAGAAAAACTTAAGAGTGATTATTCATAAATCTTTCCAACAAAATGTGAAATACCAAACTAAAAATGTTGTTGGTGGGTTTTTGGTGCAAGAAAATAATGACCACACAATAAAAGCAGAACAAGTAACAGAATGTACTACAACAGAAAAAGAAAAGGAAGATCTTATTTTTGCCTGGAAAATATGTAAACATGTGAAATCCAACGCAATAGTTATAGCAAAAGATGGTTGTGCTATTGGCATCGGTGCAGGGCAAACAAGCAGAATAGATAGTGTGAACATTGCAGTAAAAAAAGCAGGTGAAAAATGTAAAGGTGCAGTGCTTGCTTCAGATGCATTTTTTCCATTCCCAGATAGCATAGTAGAAAGTGCAAAACATGGGATTACAGCTATAATTCAGCCAGGCGGCTCGCTGAAAGATCAAGATGTGATAGCAGCTGCAAATGAAAATAAAATTGCTATGCTTTTCACTGGTATTCGCAGTTTTTTCCATTAGCAAACATTGTAATTTAGCTACCAGCTTCCTTTTCATCCAGCTCTCTATTCCAGTGCGTAACCTAAGTCATAAAAACCTACTTGACAAACTCCGCCAGCCCCCTTATCATGATACTGAAGGTATTCATTTATCTTCAATCTGTGCAGATT
Organism: Wolbachia endosymbiont of Oedothorax gibbosus; assembly: GCF_936270435.1. Classification (NCBI taxonomy): domain Bacteria; kingdom Pseudomonadati; phylum Pseudomonadota; class Alphaproteobacteria; order Rickettsiales; family Anaplasmataceae; genus Wolbachia; species Wolbachia endosymbiont of Oedothorax gibbosus. Next base: position 704,633 of record NZ_OW370567.1, on the reverse strand, counting down.
AAACGACAACAGTATTACGTGATTGGCGTCTTATTTTTAATTTTTTGCACTATGTGCACCTTATGTCTTCACAGTATTTCTAGGTTTTCAAGCTGAAACGCGCTGTTTAAGACAGTATAGTACGCCGATTTGCAGGATTAGAGAGTGAACACTAATTACCACGGGATTTCTTTGTCTTTTTTTTCTGCCTGGTAAATTTCTTAATATTTATGGCTAAAAGAGCCCAAGAGAGGTCAGCGCGTGACGCTGGAATCCAGTTTTTGGCAGTTTCATTGAAAATGTTGTATAGTATGCTTGTTTACAGTCAAAATCCTGGATCCCAGTGTCTGGGCACTGGGATGACAGGAGAAGGGGCTACTCGGATGACATCTTTATATTTGAGGTAAAATTAGTATAAGATTTCTTCGAAAATAAACGTTCGCACGTCACGTGCTGGCATGTTTAGGTTGCAAAATCCTAAAAAGTAGCCACAATAAAATAAGCAAACATTTACGAATTGAATTTAGTGCAAACAAGGGTGTTGATATCAACCATACTCTGCAGAATCGCAATATGGTATGACTACATGCTTTTTATTGATTTGATTAACATAATCAGCAGAGAGTTTTGTTTTGCAAAAGATGTCTACAGTAACATACTGCAATTATTTGGAATTGTAGGGCTAGGCGCAATTGTAAGGCCACTTGGTGCATTCATATTTGGTCACGTTGGTGACAGGTATGGAAGGAGGATAGCATTAATAATTACTATCTTGCTAATATCGATACCATCAAGTCTCATTGCATTTATTCCAAGTCACAATCAAGTAGCTACTATATTGCTTCTTGCAATCCATATAACACAAGGAATTGCACTTGGTGGTGAACAAGGAAGTTCTGTTTATCTTATAGAGCATTTATCCAGTAGGAAAGAGAACTTAGGGATGTATTTTGGAATAATGGGTTTTGGCCGCTCCATTGGCGTCTTGCTTTCTGCGGTGATAGTAATTATCTGCAAAAAAACTACTGATTTTTGTATCTGGGGTTGGAGATTGCCATTTGTTTTCTCAGCTATTTTAGGATTAATTAGCGCGTATAGCATATACACATTGGGAGAAACTCCAGCATATGAAAAAAATCGAAAACAAAGAAATTTACCTGATTTGCCAATAATAGAGCTTATAAAGTGCCACAAGAGAGCTCTTATACTTGCTATTTTAATATCTGTACCTGTTAATGTTGCTGTTGGATTTACCATATTTCTTCGAACACTCGCAAAGGAAATAGCATCAGTGGATGTTTATGTAACGACATATATCAACGAAATTGTATTGATTATAACCAGTATATTAATGCCGATATCTTCAATAGCGTTTGGAATGTTGGCTGATAAAGTTGGAAAAGAGCGCACTGCAATCTTATTTATAGCAATTACAATGGCACTGTGTTGTCCTGCGTTATCTATTGCATATTACTACAAAAATTATCTTGTGATTGCGTTGAGCGTAATGGTTCTCTCTATAATAGAAAGGGGTATAGTTCCCATAGGAATAGTTGCATCTGAACTCTTTCCCACCAATGTCAGATTTAGTGGCGTAAGCTTATCACGTAACATCTCTTATGCATTACATGGAGGATTTACCCCTATGGTTTGTATTTGGTTGACTGTAACATTTCCTCAAACAAACCTTGCTGCTGGGCTTTATATAGTCTTCTGCTTATTGATCAGTGTGGTAGCAATATTGCAAATAAAGCTGCAAGATAAAAAATTTGGTTGGTCTTAATTTTCTCTTATGTAGATCGGGAAAACAAGAGCCCTTTTTTTTGTCATTTAGCTATAGCACAATTAAGCAAATACGGCCATTTTACGCCAAATTTTTTTTGTTTACGAACATAAATTTTCTGTGCTATGATGAAAATATTACTTGACCTTAGGTTTTATAAAGGTATTATGTAATATCATTATATATATTGAGGTTTAATATGTTCACTTTTGATAATTTAAAAAGTATCGCTAACATCTTAGATATTAATGGTTTGAGTCTAAAGAAAGAAGAAAAACAATTCCTAGCAAATCTCCTTAAAAAAGTGTTGGAAGTTGAAGATGAACAATCCATAGGAAACGTAGTAACTGCATTAGAAAAAGAAATAAAAAACACTCTAAAAACTGAATTAACAGAGGAAGTGAAAACTCAACTCAAAGCTGATCAAGTAATAATAACGGCTGCAATAAATGCACTAAAAGCTGAAGAGGCAACAAAAACTGCTGCAAAAGTTGGACTATCAGATGAAATACTAGAAAAAGCAAATAAATTTGAGCAGATAGAGAAGGAAAATAAAGAATTAGAAGCTAAAGTCAATGCAGTTGAGCAGGAAAAAACAGACTTACAAAAGCAACTAGAAGATTTAACAAATGAACAGGAGAAAGTTAATACTACAATTGAGAATTTATTTGAAGACGGTTCAATAGAGACAGAGATAGAAGGTCTAATTAAACTCACAGGTCAAGAGCAAGAGTTAGAAGACGCACTTAAGGTCTTATATGATGAAAAATTAGAGAGCGTAATAGAAGATGTCATAAGCAAAATAGAAATAGAAGATGAAGATAAGGAGCAATTTCGTGAATTGTGGTCACAGAAAGGAATAATGCATCTAATAACGGAAGGTAATCAAGGTGCAAATGAAGTTGTGAAGGCAATTGAGAAAGAGTTAAAGTTGATAAGTACGCTCAATAAGGAAAGTCTAGTGTTATATATACAGGTGAAAGCTAAAAAACAGGAAGCTGAGGAGTTAAAGGATGAAAATGAAAACTTAAAAGGTCAATTTACTCGAGTTAGCAATGAATTAGAAGCTGTAAGAGAGCAAGCTAAGCAAGCTGACACGGAAAAAACAGTCTTACAAAAGCAACTAGAAGATTTAAAAGATGAACAGAAGAAAGTTAATGGTGCAATTGAGAAGTTATTTGTAGATAATTCAATAAAGACAGAGATGGGAGGTCTAATTAAACTCACAGGTCAAGATTTAACAGACAAAGTTAAGAGCTTATATGAAGAAAAATTAAAGAACACAATAGAAAATATAATAGGCAATGATTTATCAGAAATGAAAGATGAAGATAAGGAGGAATTGCATAAAGGGTTACAAAGCAAAATAAAATCTATAATAGAGACTGATCAAAGTAAAAATGTAGATGAAATTGTGAAGTTGATTAAGCCAAAGTTAACGGACGATATAATAAGTGCAGGGAAGTTCAATAAGGAAGTTGCGAACTTAGAAGGTAAACTTGTTCAAGTTAACGATCAATTAAGGGAAAGTACAAAACTTGGGGAAGAATTAGAAACTCAACTAAATGGATCATTAAAAAAAATAGATGAACTAAATGATGAAGTTCAGAAGTTAAAGGCAGCACAAAATCCTGCTCTGTTAAAAACCAAAGACAATCAAATAAAAACACTAAAGGATGAAGTTCAGCAGTTACAGAATGCACCATTAAAAGACAGTCAACAAACTACAGAGCAAATAGAAGCACTAACTGCTCAAGTTGAGCAATTAGAGAAGAAAAATAAAGAATTAGAAGCTGAAAACAAAAAAATTCAACAACTAAAACAAGGCAATGGAGCACGGTACACCGCTACTGTTGGTATGGTTCTTGCTGCTGGGTTGGTAGCATTTACTGCACTTGAACGTACAGTTAGATTAGAGATGTTAGTAATGATTGGTATAGCAGTAGCATCTGCACTCGTAGTTGGTGGTATTACATATGCAGCATTACCTAGTACTCAGGTGGATGGAGCGGAATCACAAGGAGTAAGTGGGAATAATAAAGGGAAGTAACAAGGGTTGAGCTGAGATGTTCGTGTCAAGTAAAACACTTGACGCGAACTTCAGTTTTTATATTCTTTCATTAGCATAATATAGTTTTGTGCTGATTGTGTAATATGTTTAATTTCTTCATTCGACATTTTTTTGAAGAACTTTGCTGGCCTGCCAGCCCATATTTCTCCACTTTTTATCACTTTTCCATGTGTCACCAGTGAGCCAGCAGCTACCATAGCTTCAGGCTCCACAACTGCATAGTCCATCACGGTAGAGCTCATACCAATAAACGCTTTATCATGCACTGTGCATGCGTGCAACATACAAAAATGTCCCACTGTTACCATACTGCCAATAATTGTGTCACCACCTGGGTTTCTATCCACATGAATTACCGTTCCATCTTGAATATTTGTTCCATTACCTATTTTTATTGATCCAACATCTCCTCTGACCACACAATTAAACCAGATGCTTGCATCTCTTCCTATTTCAACCTTGCCTATGATATGCGAACCACATGCGATGAAAGCACTTTCGTCTATTTTTGGTTCATAATTTTTGTATTTTAAAATGTGATACATATTAAGCCCAAAGTCTTATGCATATGTTAATCAAAATAAGGTAAGCAGTCTTAGATTTCAAGTTATTTGGGTGACAGATGTTCTTGACTTACGTGCTTTGTACTGCTAAGATTTTTATTTTCAGCCCTATCTATAATGTCAGTAGCGGTATTAAGTATATTTCAAATAATATTGGTTGTTGTGTTAGTAATTTTAGTGCTCTTGCAGCCACCTGGGAGTAGTTCGTTAAGTGGTTTTAGTAATACACAACAGGGGGTCAATTCGATGATTCCGGTAAAATCTTCTGAAAACCCGCTCAGCAGAATAACAGCTATTGTTGCTGGATTGTTTATTATAAACACATTGCTATTGTCAGGATTATATTCAAAAGACGTACATAAAAAATCGATCGCAGAAAAAATTATATTAGAAAAAAAGCAAGAAAGTGAATCTACTTCTGTTCCATTTGAAAATTAATGAAGGAAGCTAAATTTATCTTTGTCACAGGTGGAGTTGTGTCATCGCTTGGTAAAGGCTTAGTTGCTTCAAGCGTTGGTGCGCTTCTTCAAGCTCACGGTTTTAAGATCCGTATCAGAAAACTTGACCCGTATCTCAACATTGATCCTGGAACAATGAACCCAACTCAGCACGGAGAGGTATTTGTTACCGAGGATGGTGCTGAAACTGATTTGGATCTTGGGCATTATGAGCGTTTTACTGGAATTAAAGCAACAAAAGATGACAATATAACAACTGGTAAGATATATCATGAGTTATTGAAGAAAGAGAGGCGTGGTGATTATCTGGGCAAAACTGTGCAAGTCATTCCTCATGTAACAGATTTAATCAAATCGTTTATTTTTAATGGTACGGAAGGTTTAGATTTTGTAATATGTGAAATAGGCGGAACTGTAGGTGACATTGAAAGCCAACCATTTTTGGAGGCTATACGCCAAGTTAACTACACATTAGGAAAACAAAGAGTTATCCTTATTCACTTAACTTTAATACCATATCTTACCGCAGCGCAAGAATTAAAGACAAAACCAACGCAGCATTCAGTTCGAGAGTTAAATTCCGCGGGGTTACAACCAGATATTATATTATGCCGCAGTGAGAAAGAAATTTTCGATAATCAAAGAGAGAAAATAGCTAAGCTTTGCAATGTTTCTTTGTCCAATGTGATACCTGCTCCTGATGTGAGTCATATATATGAGTTACCGGTGTTGTATAGCCAATGTGGGCTTGATACGCAAATTTTGGAGCACTTTCATTTAAGTGAGCCAAAACCAAGCTTGATTGAATGGGATCAAATAGTGCACTCTATAAGGCACCCAACACAGGAAGTTACTGTGTCTATAGTGGGAAAATACACCGAATGCCCTGATGCGTATAAATCACTGGTTGAAGCATTAAATCATGGTGCGATTAGTAATAAAGTCAAAGTAAAGATAAATTGGGTTAACTCAAGAGAGAAGGAAGAAAAACCTATAAATGAAAAGCTTATGGAAGAAAAATTACAAAATTCTCATGCAATCCTTGTCCCAGGGGGGTTTGGTGATGATGGAGTAGAGGGTAAAATATTAGCAATAAATTATGCCCGTACAAATAATATCCCATTTTTTGGAATTTGCCTTGGTATGCAGCTTGCAATTATTGAGTTTGCTCGTAATGTTGTTAAGCTTGAAGATGCACACTCTGAAGAATTTCATAACTGTAAACATCCAATCGTTAAGTTAGCTGGCGATCAAGATGACGATCTTGGTGGAACCATGAGACTCGGGGCATACAAATGTAATATAAATGCAAACTCTAAAATGATGGATGCATACAGTAACACTACTATTTCAGAAAGACACAGGCATAGATACATAATCAATTCAGATTATAAAGATGATTTGGAAAAAAATGGGTTGCTATGCAGTGGCATATCAGAAGATGGAACATGTATAGAGGCAGTGGAGTTAGAGAGTCATCCGTGGTTTATTGGTGTGCAGTTTCATCCAGAGTTTCAATCAAAGCCGTTTTCTCCTCATCCTCTTTTTATATCGTTTATTAAGGCAGCAGTTAATAAAATTTAAAAAAAGAAGATTAGCAAAGGAAAGTGTTCAAGTATCAATATATGGAGCTTGCCATAGAGCAAGCCAAACTTGCCCAGAAAAATGGTGAGGTGCCAATAGGCGCTGTAATAGTTAGTGGAGACAATATCATCTCTTCTGCACACAACATATCCAATGATCCAACTGCACATGCAGAGATGTTAGCGATCAGACAAGCATTTTCAACTTCCACGCTTTGTGATGCTGATATGTACGTAACATTAGAACCATGTCCGATGTGTGCTCAAGCTATTTCCTTCGCCAGAATTAAACGATTGTACTTTGGAGCTTACAATCCCAAAGGTGGAGGTATTGAAAATGGTGCTAAGATATTTCAATTTTGCAGCCATATACCTGAAGTTTATGGTGGAATATTGGAAACAGAATGCTCTTTCTTGTTAAAGGATTTTTTTGAGAGGCTGAGAACCTAATTAGATTTAAATTAGATTTCTCTTTTTTAAGTATTACAATTTTTGAAGCTAATGAATTGTATCCGTTCAGCAGAGTGGTTTAAGAAACAATAGATAGAAGGTTTTGGAAAGCCCCTTTGTTTCCATGTTAAGTATAATGAAATTATCCGCTCAAGGAATGTGTTTCCTCGCTCCGATTGGGTAAAATATGAGTTTTTACGGTAAACGACATAGTGTCGTATCTGTTGTTCAGCGTGATTGTTTGTCAATGGAATGTTTTCTGAATCATTCAAAGGAGAGTAGACCAGCGGACCTTCCCCGCCAGCCTCTCGCAGAACCTTACTATTACCCACAAGTATAGAATTCATGAGCAAGTCTCCATCCTTCTGCTAAATCAAAGAGACGTTTCCATCCCTTCCACAAAGCTATAGGGCCTGGTTCTAAGTCATTTTTGCGAGCTAAAAACCCTCCTAACTTGCCCACCCACCTCACAATTTCTCTTATAGGTGGTGGAGTCTCAGGATAGTTTTTTGTCTTAAGCATTTTGGTATATAAAACCTTCCATTCGTCATCAGTCAGTATGACAGTGCAAGAAAGATTCGGATTTGTTCTAGCTACCAATGTGATAAAAAATATTCTCCATGCAATTATACTCATAATTGTAAGAAAGCGGATTAATCTATCTGCTGTTTGGAGCCTACATTCTTCAACTTTAAGACCGGATTTCAAAATTTTATGAAAAACCTCTATTCTCCATCTTAAGCAATACCATTGTATTTTTTCTACTGCTTCTTCAAAATTATTAATATTTATATTTGTCAACAAAACCCAGTTCATAGGCTCTTCGCCAAATGGGGGGTGTTTTTCTATAACATAGACAGCATTTAAACTTAAATTAGGAAGTTTTTGGGTTTTACGTCTAGCATTATTTTTTGATGCATTCATCACAAAGTTACTAAACTTTACTTCTAAAACTGTTGTTCTTTGAGGTTTATCATTGCGAGCAGACTTGTATTTCTCCTTGACAAGACATGCAAATCCCACAACCTTTCACCACCTTTTTCAGAATAAGTCGACTTCTTATTTACTGTTCTGTTTTGATTTCCTCTTACTACAAAAAGAGATTGATTAGTGGAAGCGACTTCAAATAAATCATAAATATCTGCTTCTCTATCGCAAACGGTAACTACCTTAACGTTCTTTAATCCAGGATGGTGAGTAGAATCTTTAAGTGCACCGTATGCTTTCTTCCTCTTCTATGGGAAGAGCAGTATTATGGCTTCTTCTTTTCAACTCCTTTAGGTCTTCAGCTAAGGAAGGTCTAGTACTAATTTTTTGATCTAATAATCCTATAGGTAGCCCTTCTGTTGTAACTGCAAACGTTGTATGCATCACTAATCCATGGGTTTTAAAATTAGTTGTTTTAGATGTTAATCTTGCTGCTATAATCCCTAATCCTTCGGTCTTTTTATGATTTTTATATGAAATATAACTCGTGTCTTGGATAGCTAAGATGGTTGAGTGTTCCTTAGCTCTTTCAACAGTTTTAATTATATGACTGTCTAATATCTTTCTTTCAGAAATGGCATCGTTTTGGAAAAATCTATAAGCTGCTTTACTTTGATGCCAATCTTCACAAGCTTGATTTATTGAACGCTCAGGTGATTCAGCAAAACTATTAACTATTTTTAAAAGCCTCTTACTTAATCTTATATCACCAAAATTAACAATTCCAAATTCACTTTCTGCCCATTCGCCAGTTGAGGTATTTATATTTCTTTCCATCATATATTCCATTTTTAGACCATAGATCTATTTATAATAGAAAGTTGCATTAGTAAAATAGCAGCTTTTTCACCATTTATAGATTTATGGGTAATAGTAAGTCGCAGAACTGTGCATGAGGTAGAGTAGGCAGCCAGCGAGTTACTATTAAGCACTTTTCCAACAGCCTCTCTCCGAACCACGCATGACCGTTTCCGTATCACGTGGCTCTCCAATAATCTAACGTTTTAAGGAATCACCATCATATTTCCCATATTGGATTTTCTTATGGCATTCATGACAAACAACAAGAGTTTTTCTCTGTCGTTCAATCATTCTTTTCTTCCATTCAGGTAGTTCAACATTACTCTTACTTCGTAGATCAGCAAGTTTACGTACATGGTGTACCTCAATCTGCTCTTGTGATTTACATAATTCACAAGTTTGTGCCAATAGTCTTTGCTCTATTTCACTACGCTTATTCCATATTGGTATAAGGTTATCACTTATGCTTACCCATTTATTCCATTTTAGCGACACAGCACCAAAGTGTGTAATTAATGGTATCTTTGATGGTAAACGATCTACTCTGATTTGGATGACTTTTCGTTTTTCACCTTCATCGTTTTCAATCATCGCACCAAATTTTCTATAAATTTTCCTGCAAGTTGTTTTGTATTTAGATGCTAAAGTCTTTACTAATGATACTTCCATCACATACTTCAGATAACTTAGTGTGTGAAGGTTGTAGGCCATTTTGTAGTATTGTACAATTCCTCGATATTCAGTTTGATACTGAGCAACAATACTGTAAGCTGTATCAATTGTACGTTGAGGTAAATGTATAGGCTTTCCACAACGCATATATTCAGAACACTTTTTCTGCTTTATATGGTGTGGTACACGTAAGCCAACACTACCGTTAATACACCGCTGTGTCCGATGATCATGTTTATCATCTGCATGCAAGACGTGTATTTCATAACCCAAAAAATTGGCTTTGCTATCACATGCGTGTGTAATAAGCGTTTTATCTTCATTAAGCATAAGTTTGAGCTCCTCATTGAGGAATCTAGCAATCTCATTTTTAATTTGTTCAGCTTCATTTTTTGGTCCTGCAAACCCTACCAGAACATCATCAGCATACCTAACATACCAAAGACGTCGATAATTTTGATCACAAGAGTCCTTAGATGGCATACTCTGCACTAATTGGCGCAGTTGCCTTACTTGCTCCCAATTCCCTTGTTTTCTCATCATCGATACTTGCTTGGTTAACCTTAAATATTTTGGGTTTGTCCTTCTTCGCTTACCTCGGTTATTTGCTGGTATTAATGTATGTTCCACATGTTTATCTAACCGATCGAGTAATATGTTACTCAGAATTGGACCAATAATAGAGCCCTGTGGTACTCCACTGTGACTCTTATTGTACTTCCAATTTTCCATATATCCTGCTTTTAGCAGTCGATTGATTAGTTGGATAAAACGGTTGTCTTGAAAGCTTTCACTCAGTATTTTTAACAATATGGTATGATCAATTGAGTCATAACATGCTCTGAGATCCCCTTCTATAAACCATTTTGTACCTCTGCCTTTTTGCGTTACTGCTTTTAATGCAGTATGGCATCCACGCTTTGGCCGGAATCCATGTGAACACTCACTAAATTTAGACTCATAATAGGCTTCCAATATTAATCGGATTACTTCTTGAAGTAACTTGTTTGACCATGTTGGCAATCCTAACGGCCTTCGTTTACCGCTCTTCTTTAAAATGTAGATACGTTTTACTGGTATCCATCGATATCGTTCATAGCGTAAATCCTCTATGATTTTATCAATTTTCTCCAAAGACATACCATTAACTGTTTCAGCAGTTACACCTTCTGTCATAGCACCTTTATTACGACAAAGTTTACCATACGCTTGAAGGTAAAGATCACGCTGATAAAGTAGGCGATATACGTTTTTAACCGGCAGATTTCTTTGTCCGCGTTCACGTATAATGTTAAGTATTGTTTCAGCTTTCCGCATCTTGCGTACCTCCCAATTTCAACATTCAATTATCTGTCACCCTTTGCCCTGTATGTGGCTCTCCCACATTCCCCGGTGGTTCGTTACTTCCACGACTACTACGATGACTCCGTAACCATAGAACTCGCGTTCCTTAGGTCATCCCATGTTCCGTCACTAAGAACTGTTCTAGATCAACTTAGGTTTTCCATTCATCCTCTTAAATAAGTTCACTACTTATCGTTCTACAGCCAGAATGTCGCACAAACGAAAGTTTAATCTGTGCTTACTGTAGACATGGGGTTTTAAATGTGATACCCATGGATGTGAAGTCCCACCCCTGAAGATTAGAATTCAAGCAGTTTAGCTTTAACCATATTGATCAGGTGTTGCAAGCCGTTATCTTACACATCTTCAGACAACTCTCGCTTTACATACATGCTCTTGTCCTCCTCCCCTTTCGGGTTAAAGTTAGTTGTTCACCTCGAGGCCATTTATTCTGAACCCCGCTTAGCTCTGCTAAGTATTTCTTAATGCGTGCCACGGCGCACCCTCTCGACTCACACAGCTCCCATTATTCAGCCATCAGTCATATATTTGATGGCCTCGTTTTATTTGTCAGTTCCTCCCATTTCTGGTTGCCCAACTAATAAAACTGAATCCCTTCGCTCCATTTCCATTACAGAAATTTCTTCACTACTACGAGCTCTGTTTTTCGCATCGGTACTCTCATCCTTGAAGTTTATCTTCTTGGATTTCTCCCTTGTCATCGAAACGACAGGTTCCCGTAGTTCCACACAATAGCCCAAAATAGATTCACGCCACCTTTATGCCGCTACCCAGTAAACAAGTTTCCGATAGGTTTATCCCAAGTTAGAATTTACCCCCTGGTTTTGACGTCACCTTTGATGTTTCGACACTTCATCAGTGGTTCACTTGCGTTCGTCTCTCTATTCAACACATGACACATAATTGTGCCTTTTCCGTAACGCTCACTACCTTGACTCTTTATCAAAGCAGCTTACGGTTGTTTAAAGCCTGCTCTTGTAAACCGGCTTTGAGGGGCCCACCCTCATCTATTATGTAGCTTTTGCACTTAGTTTGCTCTTTGTCTGAGCATCCTTTATGCTTCTACGGCACACAAATTCCACATCATTCTTTCAGATTTCAAAATATTCTTTGCAACTCGAGAAGCTCCTATTGCTTCGTATCTGTTCAGCCAATGGCGTCAACTTAAGGAAAAATATCAGCGATAGTGTATAAAATTTCTCTCTAAAACTTTTACCATTAAATTATCCAGAAGCCGCAGGAAACAGCACTTTTGTTTCTATTTTATTTCAACAAAGAAGTTTAAAATGTGTCCTTTTTAGGTGAAGCATGCAAAAAGGAAAAAATTTTATTCTACAAATTAAAAATATAATAGACCTCTTTCGAAACTTCACATCTACAACTCCCAATTATAAATTCCTGCAATAAGGTTAAATCTCAAGCCAAAACGTTTTCTTCGATTTCTATATCTATCTGAAATTATTTTGAATCTTTTTAACAGACCAATTACATTTTCTACAATCACTCTTTGACTTGCAAGCTCTTGATTTTCTTTCTTTTCTACCTTGTTCAACTGCTTCTTTTTCGTCTTCCTGTGCGGTAATTCAACATTTTTGTGTATCTTTTGCATTCCTCTGTAGCCAGAATCAGCTAAGACTTTTATGTCCGAGAGTATGTGCATTCTTGACTCCTTAAAAAGCCGAAAATCGTGCTTCCTAGCATTTGAAAAAGACGTACAAATAATTTTTTTACTATCTTTTTCGGTAATAATTTGTGTTTTTATACCGTGCTTTTTCTTTTTTCCTGAATAAAATCTTTTTTGCTTTTTTTTTGCCTCTCAACAGGAGTTTCGGTTGCGTCAATCACTAAAACTTCATATTCCATATCACTTTTTAAGAGCTCTTTTCGTCCTGGTAATGCAAAATCTGGATGTTTTACTAACTTGTCTTCTACCCACTTTACTGTCTTATATGCTCCACTTTCACTGATTCCATAGCTTTGCGCAATATGAAAATATGTCCGATATTCGCGGAGATACTCTAATACCATTAGGAGCATGTTTTCCTCACTTAGCTCTTCCTCCTCTAGCTTTCTTCTTTTTATTTGCTTTCCTTAGAATTTCCACTATCTTATCAAACGTTGCTCTTTTTAGCCCTGTTAATCTGCGAAATTTCTCATCTTCTAACTCTTTTGCTGTTTTGTATTTCATCTATCTCCTTCACACTAAATTACCATTGTATATCTTCTTTGGCTTTATGCTAGTTTCGAAAGAGGTCTAATATACTCGAAAGCTTTTCAGAGAATCCATTGTGTTGAGTTTCACGCGAACAAGCTTTTACGACAGTATTTTCTATGATTTTAAAGTTAGTTAAAAAAAGTTTGGGAATAGAATGTGAACTTATGGAGCCATTGACATGTACCCTCAAAGCAAGCTTTTTCTAAAGCAAGGTATAAATACAGGTTTTAAAGAATTTAAGCATCCAAACAGCCTATCAAGATGAATCTGAGCTGGAGAGGCTATAGACTTATTGCAGCAGATGGTTCTGGTATGAGATTACCCAGCTCTGAGGAAATTGTATCCGAGTTTGAACCAAATGGAACAACAGGCACCGCTGGCAATTTGTTTGTTGATTTATGTACTTCACTGATTTGCAGTGCTCGCCTTGCGGCTTGGGAACAAACGTTGGCGGAAGAGCAATTACCCGAAGTTATCACTCAAATGCGTTCATTAAATCAAAAGAAATTATTATTTATCTATGATCGTCTTCAGATTCAGCAGCATGATGATTTGGAAGTAGATTTTATTTTTCGCTTGCAAAAAAGAAATTATAGCAAGCTATGGGAACGCTGGCGAATCAGATTTTGATTTTATATTAGAAAATGAAAAGCTAAAAAATAAAATGAAAGGACAGAAAGTAAGAGCTGACATTAGCCAACGGAGAAACAGAGTTTTTGACCGAGACTTTGGAGCAAAGCTTATGTATTAAGGTGGCACATAGAGGAAACGACTCAAAGTAGGAGCAGAGTTAGAAAATTTTTCTGGAGAGGCTGTATTACAAGAATTTTGGGCAAACTTGGTCATGTGCAATATATTATCGCTTCATATGTGTGATGCACAAGGGCCTTGGAACCCAGATCAAATTGCCGAGTACCGTTTAAATTTTTCAGTTTTATTTGGTGTGATGAGACAGAAACTTTATCAAGTGCTCGTTGCGCCAAAAGATTTTCAAGCCCTTTTTAAGTATACGCGCCAAAGTTAAGATCCGACCGGGAAGATTGTATAGCCGCAATAAAGTAGATAAGCCCAAACGCCATCATGTCTTTAGGAGAGTTTGCTAATGTATGCTCTTAAGTTGACGCCATTGTCTGAACAGATACGTAAGTAGCAGCGTTCACTGTTAGACTGCATTCTGTGGTTTTTACTTACTTATTTCATCCCATTTGTTTCTGATATCGCTCGTGCATGATATAGTATTCACAGCATGTCGCAAGCGTATCGGGAAACATAAATTATTTTAGCTATAAAAGCTTTCACAGTAACCTATTTTCCTTGAAACTAAAATAGCTACTGAATGTAATAATAATGTGGTCTATTAATTCTATTCCTATACTTTGGCAAGCTTCTGCTAGTTGCCTAGTGAGAGATATATCGCTATTTGAAGGTTGTGTATCTCCACTTGGATGATTGTGAGATATTACAATGGATGTTGAACCAATCAAAAGTGCGCGCTTGATGATCTCTCTGACATAAAGAGGAGTTTGATCTACTGTACCAACGTTTTGCAGGTCTTCCGCTATTAGACGATACTTTTTATTCATATAGATGACGCGAAAATTTTCCTTATTGAGGCTTCCTATGCTTATTCTTAAATAATCAAGCAATTTTTCCCAGTTATCGATTATAGGCAGGTCTTTTATTTCTTCTCTTGCAGAACGAATAAAGGCTTGTTTTACACAAAAGATGGCAGATATTGCTGCATTGCTGACACCATCAACATTTTGCAGTGCTTCCAGGTCAGCATTAAAAATTTTATTCAAACTGCCAAAATTTTCTATCAAACTCTTTGCTATCGGTTTTACATCAATTCTACTGTATGCTGAATATAAAATGTGCTCTAAAATTTCATAATCAAGTAATGATTGCCCATTATCTAAAATAATTTTCTCTCTTAGAACCTGTTCATAATCTCAAAAAAGTGATAAACTATGAGATGATGTATATGAATAAGGATATATGAGAAATTTATACCCAAGTGACATAAGTCGAGAACAATTTGAAAAAATCAGATCAATTCTGGAGAGTAGTAGGAAGAAAACAAAACCAAGAAAACTTGATTTGTATGATGTATTTTGTGCAGTGCTGTACGTCCTAAAAAGTGCCTGTCAGTGGAGAATGCTGCCAAAAGATTTTCCAAAATGGCGAAGTTGTTACGAATATTTTAAAAAATGGAGTGAAAAACCAAGCGAAGATACAGAAAGTACTTTGGAGCGTGTATTAAAAAAAATTAGTTGGAGAGACACGTATCAGCAATGGTCGGAAAGAAAGAACTAGTTTTTGTATAATTGATGCTCAGAGCGTAAAAAATGCAGATACTGCTGAAAATAAGGGCTACGATGCAGGTAAAAAAATTTCAGGAATAAAGCTCCATATTGCAGTAGATACACAAGGTTTACCACACGCGATTTATGTAACAACGGCAGAAGCAACCGACCGCAGCAGTGCCATGAAAATGGTCGAAAATGCTAAAGAAAAACTCTCTGAAGTTAAAAATATACTTGTTGATGCAGGCTACACTGGAGAAAATTTTGCAACACAAATAAAAGCAACTATTGGTTCGACGGTCGAAGTAATAAAGCGAAGTGAATTACACACCTTTGTTGTACTGCCAAAGAGATGGGTTGTTGAGCGCTCTTTTGCTTGGTTGGAAAAATGTAGGCGTTTGTGGAAAAATTGCGAGCGGAAACTCAACACTAGCTTACAAATGGTCGTTCTTGCTTTCACTTCTTTACTCCTTAAAAGATTATGAACAGGTTCTGACAGAAATGCTGCAATTAGACTAATAAAGTCATATGATTGCATAAAAAAGTGGAAAGAAAAAGTAAATTATGGGAAAAGATCTTATGTAGAAGGTTTTTTCTCGCGACTGAAACAAACATTCGGGTTTAATTTTCGGAACAAATCTGAGATAAATCGAGAAAAAGAACTGCTAATCAAATGCTATTTGCTCAATAAATTCACTGATATTGGTATGCGAAATGGCTACATGAATTTATCGTAAATTACTACCAGTATAAGGTGCGATGCAACAAAGCCATTCCAGCGTCACGCGCTGGAATGACAACTTAAATTGTTCAATACAATCATAAAATTTGTTTCAGTAAACCTAATTTGAGTTAGCTATATCTCTACAAAAACTATATTTTTCTTCAGAAGAGAGTTATATTGTAACTATGGACAAAATAATCATAAAAAAATTTGGTGGGACTTCGCTAACTGATTTAAACCGAGTTGCAAATTTGATAAAAAACGATATTGAGAAAGGTTGTAATGTAATCGTTGTTGTATCTGCTGTTGCAGGATTTACTGACCAAATGGCTTTTCAGGCTAGGCAAATCTCAAATTTAAGTTGCAGACAAGAGTTATCAGAGTATGACGTTATGCTTTCAGCAGGAGAACAAATTTCTTGCGGTCTATTAGCTATCACTCTCCAATCGATCGGAGTTAATGCTAAATCGTGGCTTGCCTGGCAGTTACCAATTATAACTGATGATTTTTATTCTGAGTCTAAAATAAAAACAATAAAGATTGACCGTGTGAAAAGATCTTTTGCTGAGGGTTATACTGCTGCGATCATCGCTGGTTTTCAGGGTATAAATGATGATAGAATCACTACTTTTGGAAGAGGAGGCTCTGATATATCAGCAGTTGCCTTCACGGTAGCCTTTGGTGTTAGAATTTGCGAAATTTTTACTGATATTGATGGAATATATACAGCAGACCCGAGAATTGTTCTAAAGGCACGCAAGCTCAAATTTATCTCTTACGATGAAATGTTGGAAATGTCGTCATCTGGTGCTAAAATACTGCATAATCGTTCAGTACAACTTGCAATGAAGCATAACATTAAAGTGCAAGTGCTATCCACTTTTAAAGAAGTAGAAGGCACCACAGTACTACACAAAAGGGATGTACTAGAGAGATACTTAATTACTGGAATAGCTTATAGCACTAATGAAGCTCTTGTAACTTTCACTAACCTTGCAAATAACTTGCGTACTTTAAGAGATATAGTAGGGGCAAACGTTAAAATTGATATGATACATGGGTCAAGTTTTGTTATCTCCAAATTTGATATTGATTTAATGGAAAAGTTACTGAATAAGAATGAAAATTATGCTATAAACAATAATGTAGCTAAAATTTCAATAATTGGTATTGGTGTTATGTCTAACACTGAAGTGATGCACCGCACACTCAAGGTTTTAAGCGAAAAAAAGATAGAAATACTTGCTATCACAACATCCGAAATCAAAATCAGTATAATTGTTCAAAAAGAATGCGCTGTAGCTTTAGTCAAAGATTTACATACTGAGTTGATATGCAACGCTAGAATAGTTAGCTATACGAGCAACGCTGAAATGACAATTTAAATTGTTCAATATAACCATAAATTTGTTTCGTTTCCTGCATTAGCTATATTTTTTGGGTTAGTTATAGAATATCTTAAATCACAGATTTGGTTTGAAAAATACTATGCTTCTCCTTAATTCCCCTAAAGAATTCCTTAAAACTTACATTAATGCCTATTTTGCCTAAACTGAAGCGTCTTTTCCAATTTTTTCTAACATCAACTCAGCAGCTTTTTGTTCAGCAATCTTTTTACTAGAAGCGCATGCAGAAACTTTACCGTAATCTTCTATGCAAACTGATATAGTAAATTCAGGATTGTGCGCTGGTCCAGTTTGTTTTACAAGCTCATACTCTGGTAAAGGCAATTTGTTTTTCTGAGTCCATTCTTGCAGTGAGGTTTTAGGATCTTGAGGGGGATCAAGCATGCTTTTAGCTAGCTTTTCCCAATATTGGATAATAAATTTTTCAACATTTTCAAGTCCGCCATCAACATAAATTGCACCTATTAGTGCTTCAAGCGAGTTTTCTAAATTTTTTAAGTTACATCTCCCTCCATTGCAGCGTTCGCTATTATTCATGATGATAAAGCTGCCTAATTTTATTTCTTTAGCAACATTAGCAATGGTGTTGCCACAAACTAAATCCGTCTTTCTTTTTGCCAATGCCCCTTCTTTTTCTTCAGGAAATAGTTTAAACAGTATGGCAGATACGACCATATTCAAAACACTATCGCCTAAAAACTCTAGTCTTTCGTAGCTTACAATCTGGTTTTTGCTATTCCTTTTATTTACGCTTGGGTGGGTTAGTGCCTCTTCTAATATTGCATAATTTGTAAATTTATAATCAGTGATCTTAGATATTGCATCATTCAAACTCTCCATACCCATTATTTAAAAGAAAAACACTTCCTACCACACCTTTATACCAAAGAATTAGTTTTATTTTATTAAAATAATACCAACAACTTCCAAAATGTACAGTTTAATAGAGCTCTTGCATAGCCATTATTTGAGTAATGATTCATCAATGTCATTCCAGCGCGGACGCTAGGCCATAAAAATTACTTTACAAACTCCGCCAGCTCCCTTATCATGAAACTGAAGGTATTCATTTATCTTCATTTGTGCAGATTAAACAGCAAGAAAACAACGTGGTTGGCGTCTTATTTTTAATTTTTTGCACTATGTGCACCTTATGTCTTCACAGTATTTCTAGCTATATAAGTTGAAACGCGCTGTTTAAGACAGTATAGTACGCCAATTTGCAGGATTAGGAAGTGAACACTAATTACCACGGGGTTTCTTTTGCCTTTTTTTCTGCTTAGTAAATTTCTTAAACATTCAAGCTAAGGTTAGTTGCACTTAAAAGCAGCTAAATTGTAGCGTTTAAGACTTAAAAAACGCCAAATACTGAAAATAGACAATGACCATGGCTTCTTTTGCCTTTTTTTTGTTTGGTAAATTTCTTAAATATTTATGGCTAACATGAAGCTAAGTACGAACTTTGTTAAACACAACAAATGGTGTCATCCCAGTGCTTCCTTCTCCTGTCATCCCAGTGCCCAGACACTGGGATCCAGCTTTCTTTACAAATTCACCAAAAGTGCTTCATTTTATAACGCAAAACCCATATTCACCAAACCCAATGCATTACTTGCAATTAAGTTTCCTGGATCCCAGTGTCTGGGCACTGGGATGACAGGAGAAGGAAGCACTGGGATAACAGGAGAAGGAGGCTACTCGGATGACAGGCTAGCCTGTCATCCCGCTACTTGTTAGCGGCTAAGAGATACCGCGGCGGTATGACGGTTAAGTAGGGTGTCATTCCAGTGCCCCCTATGGTGTCTGACCTTACCCAGAAAAAGTAGAGAGGAAGTTAAGCCATTTTTGAGGTAAAATAAAACATGATCATGAGGGCTTATTATGGTAAAGAACAGAAAGAATTACACAGTGGAATTTAAATTAGAGGCAATAAAGTTGGTAAAGGAAACGGGGCAGTCAGCAAGCAAAATAGCTAAAGATTTAGGAATAGATAACAGTACACTAAGTGACTGGATAAAAAAATATAACGAAAAAGGATCAATAGAAGAAGCATTTCCTGGTAAGGGAAAGTTGGCACCATGTGATAAAGAAAAGTTTGAATTAAAGAAAGAACTAACAAGAGTTACTAGAGAAAGAGACATTTTAAAAAAAGCCCTGGGCAAGTCACAAAGAGTAAAATATTTATTTATCAAAAAGCATAGAAACTACTATAAAGTACAGGAGTTATGCAGGATTTTCTGCTAGCGGCTACTACAAATGGACTAGTAAGAAGAAAAGCAGCAAAGAATCAACAAGGGAGCAGTTTCTAGCAGATATTCAAAAAATATACCAAGCATCTAATTGTAGATATGGTGCACCTAAAATTCATGCTGAACTAAAGGCTTTAGGTAAAAATTGCAACATCAAAACAGTGCAGGATGTCATGCAAAAAAATGGCATTCAAGCTAGACTGAGGCGAAGATTCAAAAGCAAAAAACAGCAGACTGACAATAGCTCCCAATATATTGGACCAAAACTTTACTACTAGTCAGCCAAACAAAGTATGGGTAACTGATATTATAGTACTTTTCATAATAGTCCAAATAAGGTAAAATAAGGATTTGTAGTAGTGAAGGTAGGTATGCCAGCAGCATATAGTTATGACTTAAGGAAAAAAGCAATGGAAGCTCTAGACGAGGGAGAAAGCAGAGAAACAGTGGCAGCAAGATTTAAAATTGGACGAACTACTTTGTGGGAGTGGCAGCAAAGAAGAAAAGAAACAGGTGACTTTCAATCAAAAAAACTTGGAAATGGAGGTTACAATCACAAAATTACCGACTGGGATGCCTTTGCTAAATTTGCCAGAGAAAACGGAGGAAAGACTCTATTGGAAATGGCTAAACTTTGGAGCAACGTTAGTATCCAAACTATCCACCGAGCCCTGAAAAAAATTGGATTTACACGCAAAAAAAGACCTATGGGTACAAGGAAAGAAGCGAAGAAAAACGTGCTAAATTCTTGAAAATTATAGCAACAAAAGAACCTAAAAACTTAGTGTATATAGATGAGTCTGGCATTGACAACACTGAAGACTACCCCTATGGATATTGTCAGAAGGGACAGCGGTTTTATGCCCTAAAATCTGGGAAGAAAACTCAACGAATCAGTATGATTGCAGCTTTAAGTGAAAGAAAAATAGTTGCTCCATTAACCTTTGAAGGCCACTGTAATATGGATATTTTTAATGGATGGTTTGAGCAATTTTTGATACCGACCTTGGAACCTGGACAAACTGTCATTCTTGACAATGCTACTTTTCATAAGTCTGATAAGATCATTAAGCTTGCTAAAGGGATTGGTGCAGAAATTTTGTATCTGCCACCGTATTCTCCAGATTTTAACAAAATTGAACATCATTGGTTTGCTATAAAAAACAGAGTCAGGAAAAACATTCCTCTATTCAAGTCTTTTCGTCATGCTGTTGATTCTGCCTTTCTATGATCTGTTCGGATTATTATGAGAAGTGCTATACATACATAAAAACTAAGGATGGTTGGCTATATTTGGCAGCAATAATTGATCTATATTCACGTATGGTAGTTAATGAGTAGTACAATAACTAAGCATAGATGCTTTATTGATGGCTGTTGATAAGCGCAAACCAGCCAAAGATCTGCTATTTCATAGTGATCAAGGTTCACAATATACCTCTAAAAATTATCAATTTTTACTGAATACAAAAAGTATTATTTCTAGCATGAGTCACAAAGGTTGTTGTTACGATAATGCTGTTTCGGAGAGCTTTTTTAGTTCACTAAAGAGGGAATTACTCATTGATACCTCACAACACTCCGCACAACAAGCTAGAACCGCAATATTTGAATACATAGAAATTTTTTATAACAAACAACGTAGACATTCTACTATTAACTATTGCATTCCTGAAAAATTTGATTCATCATTTTCATAATGAAAATGGCTTAACTTCCTCTCTACTTTTTCTGGGTAAGGTCAGCTTCTCCGTATTCCACTTATTCCATGCATGCTGCTTACTTGAACCTTTCTTACATTTTTTGCTTCGCTTTGAACGACGAAGTTCACCCGTATTATCTTCGCTTAAACTTATAATATCATTTATTAATCTGCTTATTTCTTCATGACTAATTTTATCATTAAGATTTCTTTGCTTTAAAACACTAGGCTGTAATAGCTGAATAACATTATCTCTTATAGCTCCATCATTAGTTGGTTGTTGTTTCATTTCACCCTCCTCAAAGTGTAACTAAAAAATTACCTTCACTATAAAACTAAATAGTCGTAAACAATTTATGTAAATACTAACTATAGCCTTGCTTGTAACACGGATATTTTTAGTGTCAACAATTTTTTTCCATGTTGATTAGAAAATTGATTTTATTGCAAGAAATCACGTAGTTTATTTGAAACTAGTATTAAAAGAATCACATCAACCACAGTAGGCATGTAACGTACAGCAAGGAGAGAAATTATCTTGAAGATTTGTGGTATATTGCCACTGTCTTTGCAATTTTATCATGAAGAAATTGCTTGCGTTTGTCAAATATTGCAAATATAAAAATTAGTATTATAGCTGTAAAGGTTAAGTCTGTTAAGGGATCAAACCACCATTTAGAAGTATACTTATCAAGCGAATCAAAAAATATATTCATCGTGAATATATAATCCAATATCAAAGTAGTAACTTCAAACAAAACACATCTGATTGCTGCTTGCATTAGGGTAATATTTCCAAGTGTATTTGCATCTTTTATGTGAATACTGCATAATAGTTGTCCTGGAGTACCGCTAAATCTTCTTATCATGTATACTCCAAATACTATTGGTAGCAAAAAAGATAAGTACGTGGCTAATAGTTCAGCCCTGGTAGGGTTAAAAGTCATTTCTGCAAAATAGAAAAAGACTAAAGAAATACCCGTAATAATAAAACGGTCAATAATGTATGCTACCACGCGCCTAGTTATTCCTACATAGTTTAAATTTAAGTGATGTTTTTCAGGTTTGTAATCAATTACCACTGTTTTTACAATTTTGTCGTAGAAAAACTGCTTGCGTTGGTCAAATATTGCAAGTAATAGGGCCAATATTGGTAAAACTAAAAACCATTCAGAAATATAGCTGGGTACCCACAAAAATACCTTAAAACTACTCCTTACTGCTGCTTGCGTTAGAGTAGCGTTTTTAATTTTGTTTGCATCTTTTATACATATACCACATAAAAATTTCCCTGGAGTCCAGCCAAATTTTGTTATCATTAATGCTTCTAATACTACAAACATTAGTGCTCCTAACACTGTATCTTGTACTGACATAAAGGTTGTATAGGAAAGAACAGCATCAAATAGGTCAGCATTGGACAAATCAGCGTAGGGTGATCTGTGTAATGTGAATAAAAGTAATAAACCAAAAATTAGATAAAATATCATTTGGTCAACTACATACGCTGCAACACGTTTAGTAATTCCCGCATAGTTATCCATTTCTGTACCAAACACGATTGCCTAACATACCAGACTAGCAATTAAATAATAGTAAAATTGTTTGTATTGCTATTTGGATTGGTTTATTTTTATAACTCGATAGTTCAAAATAGAGACAAAGATCAAAATTTACTTATTTACGTCTCCAATTTCATTGTGTATAATGGAGACAAAGATTTATATTTCATGTTTTATGTCTCCATTATTTATTGGTAGGCAAGCTGAGTTAAAGCAACTACTGGAACTTACAGAAAAAAATACTGCTTCTTTTGTAGTAGTCAAAGGAAGGCGTCGTATAGGAAAAAGTCGTTTAATTCAAGAGTTTGGTAAGTATTTTGAGCAATATTACTCATTTATAGGTTTGCCACCAGAAAAGCATACTACAATATCCCACCAACTTAATGAATTTTCTAGACAAGTTGCTAGACAATTTAATACGTCTTTTGCTAGATATGATGATTGGAGTATGGTCAGTTGGTGAACGTCTACTATCAGGGAAAATATTATTGCTATTTGATGAAATTTCTTGGATGGGCTCAAAAGATCCAACTTTTTTAGGCAAAATAAAGAATTTTTGGGATACACAGCTAAAAAATAATAACAAGCTAATTTTTGTTGTTTGTGGATCAGCTTCATCCTGGATCGAAAAAAATATACTTAGTAGTACTGGTTTTGTGGGAAGAATATCGTTGACTTTAACACTCGGGGAGTTATCACTTTCTGATTGCAATGAATTTTGGCCAAAAAATATTTCAGCATACGAAAAGTTTAAGGTGCTTGCAGTAACTGGTGGAATTCCAAAGTATTTAGAAGAGGTAAACTTTAAACATGGTGCTGAAGAAAATATTAAAAAGCTTTGTTTTACAAAAGGTGGATTTTTAGTTGAGGAGTTTGACCAAATATTTTCAGATCTATTCATGCGAAAAACAGCTTTTTATAAGCAAATAGTGAGAGCTCTTTCTACTGGAGCTAAAGAACAGGAAGAAATTTGTACTGCTTTAAACATTGCAAGACACGGACGCATTTCTGAGTATCTACATGAGCTCGAGCTTGCTGGTTTTATTGCAAGGGATCACACTTGGAATATAAAAACGGGTACTGATTCACGACTCAGAAGGTACAGACTTAAAGATAATTATTTAAGGTTTTATCTAAAATATATTGAAAAAGATCTAGGGAAAATTAATCGTGACACCTACTCTATGAGATCTCCAGGAGAGTGGCATACAATTATTGGACTTCAGTTTGAAAATTTGGTGCTTAACAATAGAAAGAGCATACATAATATCTTGAGAATTGATGGAATAGTAAGCGAAAATCCATTTTTTCAGAGGAAGACAGGTGCTGGTTGTCAAATTGATTACATGATTCAAACAAGGTTTAACACTCTCTACATTTGCGAAATCAAATTTTCAAAAAATAAAATCGGTCATTCAATAGTACAAGAAGTACAAAAGAAAATAGATACACTAAAGCGTCCAAAAGGCTTTTCATGTCGTCCAGTCCTTATTCACGTTAATGGTGTGAGTGACGACGTTATAGACAGCGATTACTTTTCAAACATAATTGATTTTGGAGAATTATTGAATTGTAAGTAATGTTTTTATTCTGATATTTGATCTATTTCATTTATCGGCACAAGTTTAACTTTTGCGTGTGAACCATTCTGCTGACCTGTGTAGATTAAATACCCCTTAGCTGTTTGAGAGAGTTCACAGAAATACTGTACATTTTTAATAAAATCACTCTGAAACGTGGAACCAGCCTTAATTTCAATAGCATGAATGTTACCACCCCATTCTGCTAGTAGATCTACCTCATGTCCTGTTCGGTCACGCCAAAAGTATAGATTGGCAGGTAATCCCTGATTGAGGCGCTTCTTGAAAATCTCCAAAACAATCAAATTTTCAAACAGAGCTCCTTTAAGGTAGTGTGTTTCTAGTTGACTTTCCTTTTCAAGGCCAAGGAGCGTACAAGCAAGACCAGTGTCATAGAAGTATAACTTTGGCATCTTGATTAAACGCTTGTTGAAACTTTGGTGAAATGGTTGAAGAAAAAATATTAGGTAACTAGCTTCCAAAATATTCAGCCACTGCCGCATAGTTGTATGAGAAATGCCACAATCTTGAGCAAAAGATGATAAATTAAGAATCTGACCTACTCGACCTGCACACAGTTTGAGGAAGGTTTGGAATCTACCAATATTTTCAATATTTTTAAGTTGTCGAACGTCTCGCTCAATGTAGGTTTGGATATAACTAGGATAGAAATCCAGTGGATGCATGTTAATGTTATGTAACCCAGGATACCCTCCCTTAAAAATAGCTGAATTAATGTTTATAGGCATACCAAGCTCAGATAAACTGAGGGGCAATAGTGTTGTCATGCCTATGCGCCCTGAAAGAGATTGAGAAACATGATGACTAAGAGCAAAATTTTGAGACCCTGTTAGTACATATCGACCCTTTACAGGAGATTCATCAGCTATTTCTTGAAGATATGACAACAACTCAGGTACGTGCTGTACTTCATCAAAAATAGCGCCCTGCTGATAATTAGCTAGAAATGCCCTAGGATCATTTTGCGCTTGAAAACGAGTGTCAATATTTTCTAAAGATACGTATGGCAAATGCTTAAACAACGTTTTTGCAATAGTTGTTTTACCAGACTGTCTAGGTCCTGTAATGCCCAAAGCAGGATAAAGCTTAGAAAATCTTTCTAAAACTTGGGTTATAGAGCGTAAGTACATAAATTGAATTTTATAGTTTCAATATGCAAGAATACTATAAAAAGTTAAAAATGACAACACTTACACGAACATTATGGTTTGAAAACAGGGTTTCGCACAAGGCTTGCTGAACTTTCTACAAAAACATAGTTGATCTCTCTGGAATTAAGTTGATGTAATCATTAAACAACTCAACGTCCATCGACCCTGAGCCCTCCTTCCTGATCCATTCTCTACCTTGAACCGGAGGCTCCTCAAACTCTAAGTCTTGTTTTCGTCGCCTCTCCCTTAATTATATACTATATTATATATAAAATATAATATAGTATATAATTTATAGGGGGATGTACCAAAAAAATGAGTTTTTTTTGAGCTGAGCAAAGCCACCTAAGGTAGAGAATGGATCAGGAAGGAGGGCTGTATAATAATATATTTAATGTTTATAGAATATCTTCTAATTGACACAGGAAAGGACAGATATATAGAATATATTTAATGTTTTAGTAGGTCTAATATTGCCTGATTATAAATGTTGTCCCTATGTCCTATTGAAACAATAGTTACTGTACGTTTTGCAGTATTTACACGGTAGACAATACGGTAATCATCAGCAACTTTTATTCTTCTATGTCCCTTTAATCTATTGCGTAACAATACACCGTTACCAATAGGATCAGTCTCAAGATACTCTTTTATTGCGTCTTTAATACTTGGCTTTACATCCTCTGGTAAGGAAGGCAAATTTCTCTTAGAACCTGTTCATAATCTCAAAAAAGTGATAAACTATGAGATGATGTATATGAATAAGGATATATGAGAAATTTATACCCAAGTGACATAAGTCGAGAACAATTTGAAAAAATCAGATCAATTCTGGAGAGTAGTAGGAAGAAAACAAAACCAAGAAAACTTGATTTGTATGATGTATTTTGTGCAGTGCTGTACGTCCTAAAAAGTGCCTGTCAGTGGAGAATGCTGCCAAAAGATTTTCCAAAATGGCGAAGTTGTTACGAATATTTTAAAAAATGGAGTGAAAAACCAAGCGAAGATACAGAAAGTACTTTGGAGCGTGTATTAAAAAAAATTAGTTGGAGAGACACGTATCAGCAATGGTCGGAAAGAAAGAACTAGTTTTTGTATAATTGATGCTCAGAGCGTAAAAAATGCAGATACTGCTGAAAATAAGGGCTACGATGCAGGTAAAAAAATTTCAGGAATAAAGCGCCATATTGCAGTAGATACACAAGGTTTACCACACGCGATTTATGTAACAACGGCAGAAGCAACCGACCGCAGCAGTGCCATGAAAATGGTCGAAAATGCTAAAGAAAAACTCTCTGAAGTTAAAAATATACTTGTTGATGCAGGCTACACTGGAGAAAATTTTGCAACACAAATAAAAGCAACTATTGGTTCGACGGTCGAAGTAATAAAGCGAAGTGAATTACACACCTTTGTTGTACTGCCAAAGAGATGGGTTGTTGAGCGCTCTTTTGCTTGGTTGGAAAAATGTAGGCGTTTGTGGAAAAATTGCGAGCGGAAACTCAACACTAGCTTACAAATGGTCGTTCTTGCTTTCACTTCTTTACTCCTTAAAAGATTATGAACAGGTTCTAAGACAAAAAACTATCCTGAGACTCCACCACCTATAAGAGAAATTGTGAGGTGGGTGGGCAAGTTAGGAGGGTTTTTAGCTCGCAAAAATGACTTAGAACCAGGCCCTATAGCTTTGTGGAAGGGATGGAAACGTCTCTTTGATTTAGCAGAAGGATGGAGACTTGCTCATGAATTCTATACTTGTGGGTAATAGTAAGGTTCTGCGAGAGGCTGGTGGGGAAGTTCCGCTGGTCTACTCTCCTCGTTCCATAATTTTTGCACGTTCATATTCTGCTATCATACCTTGCATTTGTAACAGCAATTGGGATTCTGGGTTATCGTTAATCTCATAATTTAAAAAAACCGCTTCTGCTCCTGCTTTCTGAAATTCTTCAAGCAATACCATTTGATATGCATATTTTCTAGATAAACGATCAGGAGAATGAATGTAAATCCTGTCAATTTTGCCTTCTATTACTTTATCACGTAATTTTTCTAGACCAGGACGGACTAACACTGTAGCCGTATCAATAAATTTATACTCACATCTGTACCAATCCATACTAATTTGCTTCTCTAAAGCTGCAACTTGGCTTGCTATTGTATTTTCTTGCGCTTGTTTCCCCGAAGAAACTCTTGCATATAAACTCACTGTTACCATTTGATCCTCCTTGAATCCCATTTTTATGTTTTAAGTTTTTTTGACTTACTTGCTTTGACGCTGCTCTTTCATAAGCATCTAACAAATACTTTCCTGCCAACCGGTTAGGTTCATAGCTACAGCTAATTCGTATAGCTAATCTCTTATTTCCCATGATCTTTCCTTGAAATAATATGTTCATATCATTCATTGAAGCTGATGGTTAATCGATTATTAGCGCTATAAATAAATGGCACTTTTGTTTTTGGACACAGAAGTTTTCGAGAAATGCTTTTCTCTAATTTTATGTTTTTTGCAACATTGTTGGCGGAGTAAATGCGTTTAAAATACAACCAGGACGTGGAGTAAAGCCGAAGTTGAGCTACAAGCAGCAAGAAGAAATTAAAAATGTCATAGCAGAAGAAGGAGCCAACCTAACGGCTAAGAAATTAAAAGTATAGCACTTCTCATAATAATCCGAACAGATCATAGAAAGGCAGAATCAACAGCATGACGAAAAGACTTGAATAGAGGAATGTTTTTCCTGACTCTGTTTTTTATAGCAAACCAATGATGTTCAATTTTGTTAAAATCTGGAGAATACGGTGGCAGATACAAAATTTCTGCACCAATCCCTTTAGCAAGCTTAATGATCTTATCAGACTTATGAAAAGTAGCATTGTCAAGAATGACAGTTTGTCCAGGTTCCAAGGTCGGTATCAAAAATTGCTCAAACCATCCATTAAAAATATCCATATTACAGTGGCCTTCAAAGGTTAATGGAGCAACTATTTTTCTTTCACTTAAAGCTGCAATCATACTGATTCGTTGAGTTTTCTTCCCAGATTTTAGGGCATAAAACCGCTGTCCCTTCTGACAATATCCATAGGGGTAGTCTTCAGTGTTGTCAATGCCAGACTCATCTATATACACTAAGTTTTTAGGTTCTTTTGTTGCTATAATTTTCAAGAATTTAGCACGTTTTTCTTCGCTTCTTTCCTTGTACCCATAGGTCTTTTTTTGCGTGTAAATCCAATTTTTTTCAGGGCTCGGTGGATAGTTTGGATACTAACGTTGCTCCAAAGTTTAGCCATTTCCAATAGAGTCTTTCCTCCGTTTTCTCTGGCAAATTTAGCAAAGGCATCCCAGTCGGTAATTTTGTGATTGTAACCTCCATTTCCAAGTTTTTTTGATTGAAAGTCACCTGTTTCTTTTCTTCTTTGCTGCCACTCCCACAAAGTAGTTCGTCCAATTTTAAATCTTGCTGCCACTGTTTCTCTGCTTTCTCCCTCGTCTAGAGCTTCCATTGCTTTTTTCCTTAAGTCATAACTATATGCTGCTGGCATACCTACCTTCACTACTACAAATCCTTATTTTACCTTATTTGGACTATTATGAAAAGTACTATATCTGTTCAGGGGAGTGGCTAATGTGCAAATATTGAAGCAAAGTGCGTGACACACAGCTGTACGAACATTTGTTTGCAAAGGTAATTTGCACAACAAATGGTGTCATTCCAGTCTGGAATCCAGATACGATTTCATCATATAAATCTTTCCATTCTTGATTTGTTTTTTCAATTAAGTTTATTTTCCATTTTCTCTGCCAGCTTTTTAGAAGCTTTTCTTTACTAATTGCTAAATTTATGTCTTGAAACTCCTCAAAGTAGACTAATTTACTAATACCAACTCCCCTTACTAAGTGAACAAATAAGAGACATTGCAAACTTGTTTAATTGTAGCAGGGGAAAGATCGACAATAAATTTGCACAAAACATCCTCAAGTAGGCCGATAGTATCGTAGATTTTATTGCGCAAAATATTGTGTTTTATGTATAACCAAAACCTCTCAACGGGATTGAGCTCTGGTGAGTATGGTGGCAAATAAATTATGGTGATATTTTGTGGTACTTTTAAGCTTTTTCCAACTAGCACAATCCATAATTAAAAAGGCCTCTTGAGACTCCAAATCTTTCGACATTTGCTCCAAAAATATGTTCATACAATCAGTGTTTACGTTTGGTGCAAATAGGCTGAAATCTTCTCCACTTCTGGGTTTACAGCACTATAAAGATAGAAATTTTCTCTACCTATTTTCACCTTTACCTGCGTTCTCATACCTTTTTTAAACCATCCATGTCCAACTTTTGAATGCGTTCCAAATCGAGATTCATCGAAGAAAAATACCTCTTTTTGAGGATATGAATTTACTTTCTCATTGAGATTTTTTTTTGAATTCTTCCTGTTTTTTTGGATCTTGTTTATGGTGCATTGGTCGTGGTGTTATGTAGATCTTTTGCATCTCGCTGTGAACTGTAGATTTGCTGATATTTAAGCCAAATTCTTCTAATATCTTCACTTTTACTTCTTTAATAGTAATGTTCGGATTTTCTTCTATCCACATCTCAATTTGCCCGCGTTGACTCTGATTTAGTATACTTTTTCTACGGCGCTCAGGCGGCGCAAACAGTTTTTCTATCCTTCCAAATTTTAGGTCATTCAGTCAATGCGGTTCTCGAGATTTTACACACTCTTGCTACCTCCGATATACTGTGCTTTTTGGCTGCTATTACGGCTTGTAATTTCTTTGAAACATATGCATTATTCCTTACTTTTTTCAACATTTCCTTTGCTAAATCCACAACTTTTTCGTCTAATAATTTTGATACCAATGCCATTCCAAAACTCCATCATTATACTGCCTTAGTATAACCTTCTCACTTCTATTGTCTATTTGTTTGTTATGTAATAGGAATTGGTATAACATTGTACTTTGACGTGAAACTGGAAATGGCTTTGCTTTTATGCTCCCAAATTCGTTTAATTAAATTTGACGTTATACCTATATACAGGGTCCCATTTTGTTCACTTGCAAGTATATAAACATAATAACTTTTCATATATAGTAACCTGGATCCCAGACTGGGATGACACCATTTGTTGTAAACTCACTTTTACTCTATGGTCTTGCCGCTATCCTGAACGGATACAATTAAAAATCATAATTGAGAAAATGTTTTCTATTGAGGTAAGTAAGTCTACAGCACATAGACTGATGCAAAAGTTAGGTTTTTCGTATATTACTCCAAGGCCTGTGCACAATAAACAGGATAAAAATAAACAAGAAGAGTTTAAAAAAAAATCTTAATGAAACTATTGTCACGTATCACGAAAAAGAGCTATTTTTCTTCGATGAGTCGCGGTTTGGCACACATTCAAAGATTGGACACGGATGGTTTAAAAAAGGCATTAGGACACAGGTTAAGGTAAAATTAGGTAGGCAAAACTTTTATCTCTATAGTGCAGTTAATCCTAGAAATGGAGAGAGTTCTAGCTTATTCGCACCAAACGTCAATACTGATTGTATGAATATATTCCTTGAGCAGATGTCACAATATTTAGGAACAAGGGAGGCATTTCTTGTTGTGGATTGTGCAGGATGGCATAGATCCAAAGGTTTAAAAATACCACAAAATATTACCTTAATCTATTTACCTCCATATTCACCAGAGTTAAATCCAGTAGAGCGTTTATGGCAATATTTGAAAGACAATCTCATTAAAAATAGAATATATGACTCTGTTAGTTTATTGGAGGATACTGTATATGCATTCATTCGTAATATTACGGAAAGTTCAATCAAAACCATTTGTTCTGTGAGTTATTTGCCTACTTATTTATGAGATTTGGTATAAGATGTACAGTCCCACAGTGTGATGGTATGATAAAATATGAGAAAACAATACCATCAAAGGAGGAATTATGGTTACATGGGTGCGCCAGAACAACAGAGGCAATTCGTAGAGCAATACAAAATAGTAAAGAGAGCATAGCAAAGAACTACAACCTTAATCCAAAAACTATTGTTAAATGGAGAAAACGCTCATTTACCAAAGATGCTCCAAAGCATCCAAATCGACTGTTTTAACTCTGGAAGAGAGGAAGTTGTAATTGTTGCATTTCGCAAACATACGCTGCTACCATTAGACGACTGCCTTTATGCTCTGCAGTCTACAATTCCGCACTTCTAGTCTACATCGTTGTTTACAAAGGCACAAATTCGAGACCAGCTTTATCCAAGTAAGTTTCTGTGATAGTGGTTGATTTTACGTTAAGTATTTGTACAGGTATTGGTATTATCAAGATACTCCCTAATCTTCTTTAAATCCTCCCAGGCTAAACGTTTTTGCATTGGCTGACGCAGTAGGTAAGCTGGGTGAAATATAGCAGCTGTAGTGATTGAATTGGACAAATATTGGTTAGTATACGTATGAAATCTGCTACGCAAGGTTGATATAGTTTTTGTGTTATCAAGAAGGCTATAACACGCAATTCCCCCGACTAAAACCAAAATCTGTGGTGAAACTAGTGCAATATGCTTCTCAACAAATGGTCTGCACATATCAAGCTCTAGGTCGGTTGGCTTTCTATTGCCAGGTGGGCGCCAAAATACGGTATTGCTTATGTATACCTTAGTGCGATCAAGATTTATTGCGCTGAGCATCTTATCAAGCAACATTCCACTTGCACCACAAAATGGTATGCCTTGAAGGTCTTCATTTGCTCCTGGAGCTTCACCAACAAGCATAATTTTCGCGTTTGAATTGCCATCAGAAAAAACAGTATTGGTTGCAGTTTTTTTTATCTCACAACCTTCAAATGATTCAACTGCACTTCTTAGTTCATCCACACTACTACATTTACTTGCAAGTTTCCTTGCTTCGATTATCCAATCACTTGGAAAGAAGTTTTGAGGCTCTTTTCCATCTTTAGTGTCATTCCAGCACGTATCTGCATCTTTCTTCTGGGTCCCAGTTTGAATAACAGAAGGTTCTTTGCTCTCCAGCTCTTTTTCCTCTTCATCCTCTGTTAGTGTGCAATCAACGCCCACTTCATGGTAAAACTTTAGTAATTCTAGATCTTCCTTACTCATGTTGCTTTTTAATCTTCTGTGCTTTTGTCATTGCCATATCATACTTCAACTTAGATAAATGTCTAATATATAATATGCCGTTTAAGTGATCTAATTCATGCTGAATACACCTTGCAAGCCAGCCGCAAGCTTTTAGCGTCTGTTCCTCATTATTTAAATCCTTATATTTCACAGTCAAATATTTTGGACGCTTAATTTCATAGCTTTGCTCTGGAATAGAAAGACATCCTTCCTTGAGAGTCACTTCTTCATCAGATAATTCCGTAATTTCTGGATTAATCATGCAAAATTTGCCAATCGACTCATACCCTACTGGCTCATTTTCAATTGTTTCTAGCTGAACATCCATAACAAAAATTCTCTTCAACACTCCAACTTGCACTGCAGCAAGGCCAAGACCTTCTGCATCATACATAGTTTCGAACATGTCGTTTACTAATTCTTTAATTTTATCGTTTATATCTGTTACTTCACTGGCACGTGTGATTAATCTTTCATCAGGAGCAATTACAATTGGTAATATGGACATAAAAATTATAATTCTATGTTTTATTTTTCCTTTTGTCCAGAATTTAGGGTATATTAAAATGTTGCTATATCTATAATAGAAATATAAATTATTAAAGAAAGCTATAATTTAAATGAAATTGCGTAATAAGGTTAACTAATGTACTCTGCAGTAATAGCAAAACCAAAGAGAAACGTTTTTGCTGTTTTAGACATAGGTACAACAAAGATTATTTGTCTAATCGTTAAGATAAATGGCAACTTCAGCTATAAAGTAACAGGAACGGGTTATAAGATTGCAGAAGGTGTAAACGGTGGGTCGATAACTAATGTAAAACACGCAAATTACTCCATCTCATCAACTATAGGTTTAGCTGAGCAAGTGTCAGAGGAAACTATAGACCAGATATATGTGAATATTGCTGGATGTGGCATCTCATCTTTCAATGTACATAATGAAATTATTGCAGCTAATCATGAGATTTCTGAGCGTGATATAAGACGTGTAGTTTTTCAGACGTTTGAGAAATATATTGAAGAAAATGTTATCATTCACAATATACCACTGAAATATCACTTGGATGACATGACTGATATAAAAGAGGTTGGTGGATTGTACGGAAAAAGACTATCTGCTGATGTTAATGTTGTCACTGCTTCGCGTCCAGCGCTTACCAATATTGAAAACTGTATTACCAATAATGGTGGATTAAATATGGCAGGTTGTATTGCTTCTGCATATTCTGCAGGTCTTGCGTGTCTCAGTGAAGATGAAAAAGAGCTCGGAACTGCTATTGTTGATATAGGAGGCGGATGCACTGCAATTGGAATTTTCAAAAGAGGGAAACTTGTGTGTGCAAGCAGCGTTCCAATTGGTGGCGTTCATATCACTCGAGATATTGCTTACGGGCTATGCACAAGCATAGAACGTGCAGAGTATATAAAAATACTGTATGGTAGCACTATCGTAACCTCAATAGATGAGAACGAATATATTACAGTGCAAAATAGTGAAAATGATGAACCTACTCAAGTATTCAAATCTGAGCTTATTAACATCATAAGACCAAGAGTTGAAGAAATACTTGAAATGGTAAGAGAGCAATTTCAAGAGCAGAAAGATCCAATTAATAAAGTAGTGATCACAGGTGGAACTAGTCAACTCACAAGCATGAAAGAGATTGCAGGCTATATATTCAATAAACAAGTTCGAATTGGGTGCCCTGAATCCCTCAGTGGCCTTGATGGCGAATATGATAAAAATCCTGTATTTTCTGCTGCCATAGGCTCTATAAAGCTAATAGTTGACACTTTTTATAAAAATAACTCTGGAATGCTCGGTCAAGATGGTAAAATGAGTAAGTTGTATAATTGGGTTAAGTCGAAAGTCACAGTGTAACTTTACCCATTACAAAACAAGTCTTTAATTTGGATTGCTAATTCAAGAACGTATAAAATATGGTACTTGATTTTTGTTCATTAAACATGATATGCTAAAATTAGCGTTAAATTTCTACATTATTTTTAACATTATACGGAGAAAACTGCCATCACAGCTGCAGATCTTCTCAATGATAGAGTTATACCATTTTTTGATGAACAGAAAGTTCCTTTGCTACGCATTTTGAGGTACAGAGTATTGTGGCAAACCAGGGAATCATGCGTACCAGCTATATTTGGGAGTAGAAAATATTGATCATTCTAGAACCAAAGCTTATTCTCCACAGATTAATGGTATATGTGAAAGGCTTCATAGAACTATGCAAGATCAATATTATCTTTAGAAAAAAGATTTATAGTACTTTGGAAGAGCTTCAGTTAGATGTAGATCATTGGTTGCATTTTTACAATAGAACTAGACCTCATTCGGGTAAGTATTGCTATGCAGACCTTTTTTGACAGTATGCATATTGCTTACCAAAAAAATATTGATGACATTAAAATAGATTCTGATATTGGTTTTGACTTCGTTCTGTCAGATAAGTCATGCCTGTCAGATCAAGTCTAAACTATTACAGTTTATTTAACACTTCCGAGGAGATTTTTCCGGACCCTCAGCAGGGACTGCGTTTGGATTTGAGAATTCTGTTTTAACATATTCACCTTTTTCATTATATAAATCATGGAAATCATTCATTTGCACGTCAGTTTGAACTTCCACTTCCTTAGTCTCTCTTTGGTCTGTTGAAGATACTCCTGCATTTTGAGTAGCTTTTTGTTTTAGTTGTTTATTTTCTTCTTGTAATTGCTTTAAATTTTTCTTTAATTCGTCAATCTCTCTTATTTTTTGTTTTAATTGTTCAGATATAGTTAGTTTGTCTCTAGTCAAATTTTTGTTTTCTTGTCTTAACCCACTAGCTATTCTGCTTGAGTTGTTGTTTACAGCTTGTATACCTTGGTCTTGCTGCTGCATGCTTGTTCCTCTACTTTCATATTCAACTTCAGTTTGAGTTGCCTGACCTTTTTCCTGCTGTAATATGTTCTGCAGTTGCTCTAGACTCTCTTTGACAGATGCCAGCTCTTCCTGTGTACACGTTAACATCCCTTCCTTTTCCTTAAGCTGTTGTTTAAGCTTATCTATTTCTGATTGTTGCTTTCTGAACGATGTTGAATCTGTACTTTTTGCTTTTAATTGTCTAAATAAATTTTCCTTTTCTTCTGCCAATTTTTCTATTTGCTCAGTCAGCTTATCTTTATTATCGATAAATCCAATCTCAGCTTGTTTTAGTTTACGGGTTAAATTTTCAATATACTCACTATCTTCGTTTTTTACTTCCGAATACTTTGCCCTTAAATCTTGAAGCTTTCCTTCTAATTTCTGGCTCTCTCTTACTATCTGCTGTATCTTTTCATCCTTCTGCTTAATTTCTTTTCTCAAACTCTCTATTTTCTCATTTTTCTCCACTTCTTCTATCTCATCTGCAAGAGACTTTTTACCTATACCAGATTGCTGAATTGCCATTTCTAAATCTTCTTTTTCTTTGTAACCCCAGTTATGGATTAACCAACGAAGTAAAGCTGAGAAATACAGGGCTTTTTCGATTGCATTGAATAAGAAATGAGGGTAGAAAAAATATGTACCAAGAAATTTACTGTGGATCTATGCCGAGTGTGCTCAAGTTCAAATTTGTTTTTTAGGCAGCCAAAAACCGTTTCAACAATCGATCTTTTCCCTAGTAAAATCTTCTCTTTCAGCGAAATCAGTGCATTTTTCATACCTTTTTTCACTTTAGTGACGAGTTTTAGACCTCTATCGAATAGTTTCTCAAAGAGCTCTTTCTTTATATAGCCCTTATCTCCAAACAAAAGTCCAGTTAGTTTTTTGGTTAGAGTTGGTACAGGTTTTCTGTCATCGACGTTACCTCTGGTTAGCGTAACACCTTGAATTTCACCTATTTCATTGATTACTACATGTAATTTAAAACCAAAAAACCAGCCGTAAGTATTCTTTCCTAACTCTGCTAATCCTTTGAAAACCTTATTTCTTGAGATTCTTTTTCGATGGCATACTGCTATTGAAGTAGAATCTATGTAGGAAATCCCGGTCATTTTTGCTTGTTCACAAAACCATTGCAAAAGTAATGCTAAATACCACAAAACTCGCGGCTTTAAGGCAATAAATCTGTGATATGAAGGCAGCTTTGAAAACTCTGATCTATAGAATAACTGAAGATAACAAAGATAAAAA
Organism: Wolbachia endosymbiont of Oedothorax gibbosus; assembly: GCF_936270435.1. Classification (NCBI taxonomy): domain Bacteria; kingdom Pseudomonadati; phylum Pseudomonadota; class Alphaproteobacteria; order Rickettsiales; family Anaplasmataceae; genus Wolbachia; species Wolbachia endosymbiont of Oedothorax gibbosus. The sequence goes on along the minus strand of NZ_OW370567.1, from coordinate 667,684 downwards.
GCCTTGAAGTTTTTACATGGTGATTTATGGTATAATAGGATTATGGTTAGAATTTCTGAGTGCGCTATTTCTGGTACTCTGGTTGGTTTTTTGCCGTTTGATAAGAACCTATTTGCAAAATTATCATCTACCGCACGACAAAAATCCTCGACGCAACAGTACAGTTCTGTAATATCTTTCTTCATGGGTAACCTCTTATTATTACTAAAATACTCGAGTTTACCCTGTTTCCCTCTTCTTAGTTATACTTTTATCTATTTTCTAATCCATAACTGAGGTTTGTACAGTTGATTTAATTCCTTAACTAACCCCAGTTATGGATTAACCAACGAAGTAAAGCTGAGAAATACAGGGCTTTTTCGATTGCATTGAATAAGAAATGAGGGTAGAAAAAATATGTACCAAGAAATTTACTGTGGATCTATGCCGAGTGTGCTCAAGTTCAAATTTGTTTTTTAGGCAGCCAAAAACCGTTTCAACAATCGATCTTTTCCCTAGTAAAATCTTCTCTTTCAGCGAAATCAGTGCATTTTTCATACCTTTTTTCACTTTAGTGACGAGTTTTAGACCTCTATCGAATAGTTTCTCAAAGAGCTCTTTCTTTATATAGCCCTTATCTCCAAACAAAAGTCCAGTTAGTTTTTTGGTTAGAGTTGGTACAGGTTTTCTGTCATCGACGTTACCTCTGGTTAGCGTAACACCTTGAATTTCACCTATTTCATTGATTACTACATGTAATTTAAAACCAAAAAACCAGCCGTAAGTATTCTTTCCTAACTCTGCTAATCCTTTGAAAACCTTATTTCTTGAGATTCTTTTTCGATGGCATACTGCTATTGAAGTAGAATCTATGTAGGAAATCCCGGTCATTTTTGCTTGTTCACAAAACCATTGCAAAAGTAATGCTAAATACCACAAAACTCGCGGCTTTAAGGCAATAAATCTGTGATATGAAGGCAGCTTTGAAAACTCTGATCTATAGAATAACTGAAGATAACAAAGATAAAAAGCCTTGAAGTTTTTACATGGTGATTTATGGTATAATAGGATTATGGTTAGAATTTCTGAGTGCGCTATTTCTGGTACTCTGGTTGGTTTTTTGCCGTTTGATAAGAACCTATTTGCAAAATTATCATCTACCGCACGACAAAAATCCTCGACGCAACAGTACAGTTCTGTAATATCTTTCTTCATGGGTAACCTCTTATTATTACTAAAATACTCGAGTTTACCCTGTTTCCCTCTTCTTAGTTATACTTTTATCTATTTTCTAATCCATAACTGAGGTAACTAACTCTTGATTCTTTAATTGCTCTTTACTCATAAGCGACTCAATTAAAGTACCTTGTTCCTTTATTCTTTGATTTTTTTCAGATATAACTTGCCGTTGTTCATTAACTTCATCTCTCAAGAAGTCACGCTGCTCTGCAAGTTTGTTAATTTCATTTATAGTCTCATCTACTCCTTTTAATCCTTCTTGTTCATACTTTCTCTCATAATCTTTGTGCATTTTTTGTTTATCATAGTCGTCGTCAATGTATCCATTAGTGATTTCAAACTCTTCATCACCAACCTCGCTCTCAACAGAAAGAGAACTTCTACGCGAACCAGGAGAGGAATACCCACTGCTGCTTGGTGTAGGTGACTGTGGTGATATATGTGGATCTTTTGTAAATATTTCCTCTGCTGGTACTTGCTGATCGTCTACACTCCTAGTAAAAGCTTGATATAAAGTTTTTCCGTTGATAAAAACTTCTTTATTTTGTCCAACTAACTTTAATACTTCTTCTGAACTCGTTATTCCTCCAAACTTTGGCTTACCAATAACACTCTGTATACCACCAAAATCCAATTTTACGATCATGCTACAGTCTATGCTGTTGCCTTCAGAATCTTTAGCCTGCCAGTTAATGGTCATTTCACATGAGCTTGAACCAGTAAAATCATAGTGCCTCTCAGTGCCATTTTTCTTGCTTGCGGTTATTTGACTATCTTTCCCTAAAGATATGTTATAAACCTTACCTTCACTGCTGGCCTTTAGAATATTACTAATTTCTATTGGTTTTTCTTCATTTTCAAATCTGATATTGAAGCCATTATCCTTTGTTGAATACACTAAGAAATTTTGATTTGGTAAAGATGCTTCAAACTCTCTATGTGTTTCATTTATTGATTGCTCGAACTGTTGGAAATCTATTTCCCATTTTGAGCTTATCTGTTTCCTAACCTCTTCATCTTTGTATAAAGGACCAATAAAATACCAGATTAAATTTTTTTCCTCCAATTGTTTTATAGTCTCTTGAAAGCTGCTACAAGATTCAATCGCATCTAAAATATCCTTTTTCTGCTGTTCATCTACATTTAAACTTTGACTTTCAGCTATAAATACATTTTCGTTTTCCTGTGGCATAATTTTACATTTTAAAAAATATACTATAATATTAACAGATTTCTTTAAAAAGTCAACTAATTGTTGGATAAATAAACTTGAGCATTTGGCTAAAATGTTATATAGTAGTCACTTCAAGAAGTACAGTATGGACAATACCATTATAAGAAAATACGATATTAGAGGTATAATAGGCAAAGATTTGCAGATTAATGATGGGTACGAAATAGGCAGAAAGTTTGGCCAAACCGTAGCTAATGTTTGTGTCGGCTACGACAGCAGAATAGATTCACCGGGTATAGAAAGAGAATTAATTAGGGGCTTAACTTTATCTGGAGCAAATGTTATACGCGTTGGACTATGCTCTTCACCTATGCTCTACGCTGCAACGCAAATCACGCAGGCGGATCTTGGTATTGTAATAACCGCTTCTCATAACCCCAGTGAATACAATGGCTTTAAATTTTTTAGTAATAAAAAAGTCTTCTCAGATCAAGAAATGAAGGAAATTATAAACAGTCTAATTAAAAACAGTACAAGAATTGGAAGCTTAATTAACATAAATATATATAATGAGTACATTCGCATATTAAAAAGTGCGGTAAAGAACAATACTACACAGAAATTAAAAATAGCCTGGGATTGTGGAAATAGTCCAGCAAGTGGCATCATAAGGTATATTGAAAAGATCTTACCTGGTCATACGCACATCGTAACCAATAACTCTATAGATGGGGCATTTCCACTACATGATCCAGATCCCATAGAGGAAAAAAACCTCGCTCAATTAATTGACATTGTGAAGAAATATGAATGTGATCTTGGCATTGCGCTAGATGGCGATAGCGATAGGGTGCGCTTAATTGATAATAAAGGCAACGTTGTTTCCAATGACCATTTGTTTATAATTTTTGCACGTGAAGTGTTGGAGGAATATCCAGAAAGCAAAGTTATTGCTAACGTAAAAATGAGTATGAAAGTGCATGATTTTGTTAGCAAGTTAGGAGGGCAAGTTATTACCTGCGCTACTGGACATTCACTAATTAAGAAGAAGATGGTAGAGGAAGAGGCAAAGTTTGCTGGTGAATTAAGCGGGCACTTCTTCTTTTCTGAGCTAGGTTTTGATGATGGGCTATATTCTGCTGTTAAAGCAGTTGACATTTTGCTTAAGAAAAACCAAAGCCTATCTCAGGTGATTGAGGATTTACCGAAGTTATATATCACTCATGAAGTAAAGATTATAGTGAAAGATGAGAAAAAATTTCAAATAATTGAATCAATAAAGAAAACACTGGAGCAGCAAAATATTGTATTTTCAGATCTTGATGGTGTTAAGGTAACCGATAATAAAGGTTGGTGGCTCCTTAGGGTATCAAATACGCAAAACTGCATTACAGCAAGATGCGAAGGAGAGACTTTAGAAGGTTTTGAACTTACTAAAAAGGTTTTGTTCCATTACATTGATGAAGCAAGGTCTTTAAATTGTAGCTACTTACAGAAATAAACTTGATTTATAAAATTGGCATGTATCCGTTCGGGCAATGGTGTCAACTTAAGGAAAAATATCAGCGATAGTAGGCTTCTTTCAAAATTCACATAAGGAGCTCAAAATTGTGGATAGCAGCAATCAAATTAAATCTTAAACCAAAACGTTTTCGTCGGTTTCTATATCTATCGGAAATGATTTTAAACCTTTTCATTAGACCTCTTTCGAAACTAGAATAAAATCATTAAAGTAGTGGTTTTGAGGTAAGGAGAAATGAAGTATGAAATAGTGAAAGAGCTGAATGAAGAGGAATTTCGTCGGCTAACAGGAGTAAAAAAATCAACATTTAATAAAATGGCAGGGATTTTATGTAAAGAAAATAAAAAAAAGAAAGCCAAGGGAGGAAGAGCTAAGCGAAGAGAACATGCTGCTTATGGTATTAGAATACTTACGAGAATACCGGACATATTTTCACATACTATGGAGTAAGCGAAAGTACGGCATATAAAACTGTAAAATGGGTAGAGGATACTCTAATACAACACCCAGATTTTGCATTGCCAGGGCGAAAAGAACTCCTAAGAAGCGACGTGAAATATGAGGTTTTGGTGATTGATGCAACGGAAACACCTGTAGAGAGGCCAAAAAAAAGCAGAAAAGATTTTATTCAGGAAAGAAGAAAAAACATACGCTAAAAACACAAATAATTGCAGAAAAGAAGAGCAAGAAAATTATTTGTACGTCATTGCTTTTCAATGAGTCAAAAGTGCATGTATTAGAAGGTATAAAAGTTTTAGCCGATGCTGGGTTTTCAAAAAATTCACAAAAATGTCGAGTTGCCACACAGAAGGATGAAAAAGAGTCCCTTACATTAAGGAAAAAAAGATAAGACCTGCTGCGAATCAAGAAGTAAGAAAAAGGGGAGTAGGAAGGCTAAAATCAAGGTTAACTAAAAGGCATGCTTAAGATTTATAATGCCAGCAATAATATTAAATCTCAAGTTGTATTTCTTCTGAAAATTACGGTAAACATGTGACATAATCTTAAATATTTTTATTTCGCGAATCTTATTTTCTACTCTCATTCTAAATGATGCTAACCTTCTGTTATGTTCCTTCTGCTCTGGAGTCAATGACTTTTTACGGTACTTTTTATACGGAATTACAACATTGCTCTGCAATTTTTGCCAGCCTTGATACCCAGAATCAGCGTATTTTATACTATTTCTTGGCAAAAATTTTCCTGTTTTCTTATCCGAAAGTCATGAATTTTGCCGCGATGTGACCTTGACACTGACAAAATTTTTCCATTCTCCTCAACAACAATTTCAGTTTTCATAGTGTTGGTTCTTTTTTTTCCTGAATATGATTTCTTCCGTTTTTTACTATCTTCTGGCCTCTGTGTTTGCTGTTCTGTAACATCAGCCAGAATCTTTAGTATTTTTTCTGGTGTCATACTTCTATCTTTTGTTATAGTAACTTTTTTGGCAAGTAATGGCTCTATTTTCTTCAGTAACCTACATACATTTGCGTTGTGCACATTGAACAGGCACCCTAAAAATCTATGTGTTATGTAAGTGCGATAGTACAAAATTACGCAAAATAACTTGTCTTCCAGAGTTGGTAGTTGTGATCTTCTACCATGGCACTTTTTCTGTTTTTCAAGTTTTTCCCACTCAGACTTCACTTTTTCTACCACCTTTTCGAACTCCTCTATAGTTAAACCTGTTATATTACGAAAGTTTCTTGGGTGTTTCTTCATGTTATAGTAACTAAAGCTCATTTTTTTACCTTACTCAATCTGCTTATTCTTCTTTTACCTCTCTCACATCATTTTTTCAATCATCTTTTGCAGCAGGTCTATAGTTAAAGCCCAATTAGGCAGAGCCATAGTCGATTTTTGCTCTACCTTCTTTATAGCACAATATACCTGTTTATACAAGCTGGTAAATGAGCCCTTGGTTTTAGTGAATTTTCTAATCTGTCTATGCAGTCCCTCAATAGGATTGGTAGTATAAATTAGCCTCCTAACTGGGCTAGAATACTTGAAATAACCAGATCCAATTGTTCTGCCACGATTTTATAACTAAAGGATACTTTTCTCCCCATTTTTCTTCCAGCTCAAGTAAGAGCAATTTCTTTACTTGTAGCACGATATATTTTTTTCAAATCATTCATGAAAACTTTCACGTCTTTGCTGGATACATATTTTAGTGAATTTCTTATCTGATGCACTATACATAGCTGTACTTCTGCTTTAGGAAACGCACTATTTATAGCTGCAGGAAAGCTTTTTAGCCCATCTACACATGCAATCTTCTACTCCTCTTTCTTTGAGGTCATTTAGCACTCCCAATCAAAAGTTAGCTCCTTCACTTTCAGCCAACCAAGACTTCTTTTCTGCCTTTTTGGTCTATGCCCAATATATTGTACATACATTTACTTACGATCCTCTTTGACCTTAAACATCCATAAATACTATCGGGTATACTGATTGCAGTGGCCATTCATTGATTATAGGCAGTAATTTGTCGGTAATACTTGATATCTCTGCCGCCGATATTTTGTGATCGTAAATTTCTTCTACATGTGATGCTATATCTCTATAGCTCATGCCACTGGCAAATGTCTTCGTTTCAAGCTCTGGATGTAAGCTTGTTTGCCTTTTTTTGACTATTTGTGGTTCCTTCTCTATCCCTTGGTGTCAAAAGTTCAAATGAACCGGCACTTGTCCGTAGAGTCTTTCCATTTCTCCCATTTCTTCTCTTCACTTTCAGCTAACAAGTGGTTTTCTATTTCATCTTCTAGACTTGCCTCCAGCAGCTTTTTTATAAATGGTGTTAATCCTTCCTGTCAACGGTCTTCCTTCTCGTATAGACGACAGGTTTCCAACTCTTTATAATCTACCAATCCGGTAGTTCTGTTTACTACTTTCTGACTCATTGTCAAACCTCCATTTTTTTATATCAATTTATTACTTTTTTTTCGGTTTGACACACTTTTTTGAACATTCCCATTTTCTCAATTATGATCTTTAATTTCTTAGCCGTTAGGTTGGCTCCTTCTTCTGCTATGACATTTTTAATTTCTTCTTGCTGCTTGTAGCTTAACTTCGGCTTTACTCCACGTCCTGGTTGTATTTTAAACGCATCGACTCCTCCTTCCTTAAATCTTGTAATCCACTTCATCAATGTAGTTCTAGTAATTCGATATATTTGAGCAACTTTTGTTATTCCATATTCTTTTGCAGATATTATTGCCTGTAATCTTCTTCCTATCTCTCCTCTTATGCCGTAATTCCAGCTTACTCTTATTATATAATTCTTCTCCTATTGCTTGCTGCCATAACTTCTCATTAATTCTTAAATTATTCTATTTTAGAAATTTTTCTTTATTCGTCTATTTATTTTTAGGAATTGGTATAACTTCTCTATTTTTTGCTGTAAATTTTTGCAAAGTTCTAAAAGGTTTACCACATTACCTCACTTTTGCTCTATGATTATCTTTTTAGATCACCTTGTCTACCTTATTCTGTCACTCCGCTGAACGGATACCTTCCTTAATAATTACAGGAAATACACTATATCCGTATGTAAGCACATTAATAAATAGTTCTACAATATCCGCACGTAATTGTAGCAACGTATAAGGCTTATCTTCTAAAATTGAATCTTGGTTCATTATTACTAAATTGGCTTTATGCTCAAAGTAAACCAAGACTGGCAGTAAAAAGGGCGTTAAAATAAATAAAATATTAACTAGCGTTATCATAAAAAGCTTTAGTACAATCCGCCATTATTTTTGAAGCGCGACTTATTGAATCCGTCATATAAAAATTACACTCCTTTAAAGTAAAAGGTGTATTACTTAAATTTATTTTACCATTGCTGATTGGTACCAATGTGTTTTTTACCACTTGATCAGCATTTCTAAACTGTGGACCGATAGTATCTAATTTTTTTCTCACATCAAATAAACTATCATATGGTAAAGAGAGATCCAAATATTGCGAGAGATTTTTAATAATCAACCAATCCTCCTTTGCTTCACCTGGAGGAAATACAGCTAAATTTGTTCTTTGCACTCGACCTTCAGTGTTTACATAAGTTGCATATTTTTCTGTGTATGCAGCACCAGGCAAGATAACATCTGCCACATGTGCACCCTTATCACCGTGATGACCTTGATAAATTACAAATGTATTTTCTAATTTTGATGTATCAATTTCATCTGCACCAAGAAGATAAACAACTTCTATTTCACCACTTTCTGCATATTGCAATATTTGATTAATATCCCTTTCGCCTTTTTTAGGAACAAACCCAATATCTAGCCCACCAACTCTTGCTGCAGCTTTATGCAGCACATTAAAGCCATTCCAGTCATCTCTGACCATGTTAAATTTTTCTGCAATTTTGCCAGCTAGAACTAGAACTGATTCAGAATCATCTCTTACTAATGCATCTTGACCGATAATCAGCACAGGGTTTTGAGCATCCACCAGCAGCTCACAGAACTTATGATTTCCATTTGCTATTTCACTCAAAATATCAGGATTATCGCCCAGTTTCTCAACATGATATAAATATTCAATGTTAGGACCAACACTTGCAATAGGAAAGTTGCCCTGTAAATATCTCTTCCTCAATCTTGCGTTAATGATCGGTGCTTCTATCCTTGGATTTGTATTTATAAGCAGACACAAATCTGCATTCTCTATACCTTCAATAGTGGTATTGAACACATAAGATCCGCGATTACTTGGTATAAGCTTTGCACCATCTTGCCTGCAGTCTATATTCCCCGAGCCGAGCTTCTGCATCACTTCTTTGAGTAGAAGCATAGACTCACAATCTGCTAAATCCCCTGCAAGCGCAGCTATTTTATTTGATTTTGTATTCTTTAATTTTTTTGCAGCAACAGTTAATGCTTCATTCCAATCAACTGGGGCTAATTTACCATCTTTTTTTACATAAGGTCGATCAAGACGCTGAACTTTCAGCCCATCATAAGCAAAGCGAGTTTTATCTGATATCCATTCCTCATTAATTTCTTCATTTAGTCTTGGTAATATTCGCATAACTTCCAGGCCACGATAATCAACTCTAATGCTACTTCCAACAGCATCCAGCACATCTATAGTCTCACAATGTGATAGCTCCCATGGACGCGCTGTAAAGGAGTAAGGCTTTGAAGTTAAAGCCCCTACCGGGCAAAGATCTATGATATTTCCAGATAATTCAGAACTAATATGCCTTTTTATGTAAGTGCTAATCTCTACATTTTCTCCTCTTCCGATTCCTCCAAGTTCATTTGTACCTGCAACATCGGACAAAAACCTAACACACCGAGTGCAATGAATGCATCGATTCATCGCAGTCTCAACCAGTGGTCCGAAGTGTTTTTTTGGCACAGCCCTCTTATGCTCATCAAGTCTGCTGTTTCCTTTCCCATAAGCCATCGTGATATCTTGCAAATCGCATTCACCACCTTGATCGCAAATTGGGCAATCAAGCGGGTGGTTAATTAGCAAAAACTCAAGCACACCTTCACGTGCTTTTTTAACCTTAGGGGTATCAGTGTGAATAACCATCCCTTCTGCAACTGGCATTGCACAAGAGGCTACTGGTTTTGGAGGTCCACCCTCCACTTCAACCAAACACATTCTGCAGTTGCCAGCAATTGCTAAACGCTCATGATAACAAAAACGTGGAACTTCAACGCCCACAACTTCACAAGCTTGAATTATAGTGAGCCCATGCTCTACTTCACATTCCTTAGAATTAATAGTAACTTTAACCACAACTATTATACAGCTTCCCACTTTATAGGATTGCCGCTTATCTCATTTTCAACCAGATTGCCGTTGTCATATTGAGCAGACATATAATTCATGCGCGAGTCACGATCTATATATCTAACAGGTTTCACCGGTTTATCTTTATACATTTTTTGCTCAGCTTTCTTACGCTGAGTAGGGTTATTTTTACTAGCTGTCTTTGCTTTCCCACCTGCTGCCATATAAACTCCTAAAAACTTCTCATTCTATTTTAACACTTAAGTATATAGCGTCAATATTTAATAACTTTAAAATTTCAATAGACCTCTTAGTTATAATTATTATTTGAATAAAAAGTCACTTCTTCCAGTACTTGACCAGAAAAAAAATATGTATCAGCTACTTTCATTTCTCAAAAACAAACGTTCATGTAGCCATGAATAAACCGGTATAAAGACCTTTAATCATTGACTTCGTAGTACTTCTCAACCAACTTATTAAGTAACCTTACACCAAAACCTACTGCTCCTCTTGGACAAATGTCAGTACCTTTTTCGTGCCAAGCAGTGCCTGCTATATCTAAATGTGCCCAGCAAATTTCATTCACAAAACGCTGTAAAAACTGTGCAGCCATTATGCTATCCCCACCAGAGCCTGCAGGAGCGATGTTTTGAACATCAGCAATCGGTGAATCAATGATTTTGTCATAAGTTTCATTCATAGGAAAACGCCATAACTTCTCATTTACTTCATTTCCGGCATCAATCAGACGATCCGCTAATTCATTATTGTTGGAAAAAAGACCAGCATATTCGTTATTTCCAAGCGCAACCACTATAGCTCCAGTTAAGGTTGCAAGATCAATCATAAATTGTGGTGAAAATCTCTCTTGCGTATACCACAAAGCATCTGCAAGTATGAGTCTTCCCTCCGCATCAGTGTTTAACACTTCTATTGTCTGTCCAGACATTGAAGTTACTACATCACTTGGTCTTTGAGCATTACCACCCACTGCATTTTCTGCAAGTGCAACCACACCGATCGCATTTACTTTTGCTTTTCGTCCTGCTAAAGCATGCATCACTCCAACCACAGCAGCAGAACCTGCCATGTCATATTTCATCGACTCCATACCACGTGAAGGTTTGAGTGATACTCCACCAGTGTCAAACGTTATACCTTTACCAACAAAAGCTATTGGTTTTTGTTCTTTGGAAGCCCCATTCCATTTTATCACTACTAATTTTGGTTCTTTGCTACTTCCTTGTGCGACTCCAAGCAAGGCTCCCATTTTTTTCTCTTCTATCTGCTTTTTGTCAAGCACTTCAATTTCAAGGCCAAGCTTAGTAAGTTCTTTTTTTATATGATCAGCATAGGATTCTGGATATAGAATGTTAGGAGGCTCTGTTATAAAAGAGCGCGCGAGAAATATACTCTCACCTTCTTGTCTTAAGTGCTCAAATGATCTTTCAGCATTACTTAATTGCTCATCTTTGACTAATACGGTAATCTCCTCTACCTCTGTAATTTTCTCATCCTTTTTAGTTTTATACTTATCAAACTTAAAACTACGCAGAAACGCACCATATGCAACATTTGCTGCACTACCTTCGATAAAAACCGCTGCTTTCTTAATTTTTAATCTGCTTAGCTCACAATATATTTTACCACCAATATTTAATTCTTTATTTTCATTCCATTCATCCTTCTTACCAAGTCCAACAACTATGACATTTTTTTCTTCTGGCAAAGCAGTAGAGAAAAATTCACCAAAACTTCCATTGAAATCGCTAAATTGCTTTATATTATCTATGATCTGTTTTCCTTGCAAAACTCCGCCATCATTTACGGTTTCGTTGTCCTCAAATAAACCCATTACTATTGTTTTAAAATTGGGCGAAATTTTAGAAATTGTTATTTTCATTGCTGGCATCTCCGTTGCAAATAATTGTAAACTGTACATAAAACATAGTAAAAACATCAGTAAGATATTTTTCATATACATCCTAAGTGCAATAATATTCAAGTTTACTATGGACTCCCTTACATGCAAGGGTTTTTAATCTTTTATTAGAGAACTTATTATATCCGCCCAAGGTAATGTTAAACGTATAGGTTTTTATGACCTGATCACTGTAAGTAAATGGTGTTATGAGAAGGCTTGCAAGCCCATTACTAACAAAATCTCCAAGAACAGGATCAGCACAATTATCGCAATTATGGTCAGCAAAAAACATTTGCGTTGTGAATTCTGGAAAATCTGGATGTTGAACTAGAAAGTTGATATGTGGAGCTCTATCACCAATTTTACCAGGTGCTATCGTAATAAAATTATAATAGCCAAGATTATTCACTACAAACCTTCCTGATCCAGCAAAATTCGGATCATCCTCTATATTCTCATCGTAATGGTTCACGCCGCGTGAATTCGCGTGCCATATAGAAACTACGGCATTTTGTATTGGTAAACAGTTTATATCAGTAATTCTACCCACTATGTGTATTAATTCTCCCGTTGCACTATTTGGAGAACCAGGTTTTCTTCTTAAATTGTTTGAAGAGTTAAAATTTTTTGGCCTTGCATCAAGGTCATAAATTTCTGGAGTTTCAATGCAGTTGAGCAAAACAGGATCAGCTGCAAATAGCGGCAAACTGAATACCGTTTGTACTAAAAACACTAATAAGATATTTTTCACATTCATTTCGTTTATAATAGACTTCTTGCATAACCATATAACAAACTTTTATTGGGAATAGAAACGAAAAAATCACTTTACAAACTTCGCCAGCTCCTTTATCATGATACTGAAGGTATTCAGTTATCTTCATCTGTGCAGATTAAACAGCAAGAAAACAACGTAGTTGGCGTCTTATTTTTAATTTTTTGCACTATGTGCACCTTATGTCTTCACAGTATTGCTAGCTATATAAGCTGAAACGCGCTGTTTAAGACAGTATAGTACGCCGATTTGCAGGATTAGAGAGTGAACACTAATTACCACGGGATTTCTTTGTCTTTTTTTTCTGCCTGGTAAATTTCTTAACGTTTACAATTTAGGTTAACTGCACTTAAAAGCAGCTAAATTGCAGCGTTTAAGACTTAAAAAACGCCAATACTGAAAATAAACAATGACCAGGGCTTCTTTTGCCTTTTTTTTATTTGGTAAATTTCTTAATATTTATAGCAACATGAACAAACATTTGAGAGTAACTTCTGCTAGTAGGGTGTCATCCCAGTGCCCCCTATGGTGTCATCCCAGTCTGGGATCTAGTCTTTATTATGCAGCCACTTATTTAAAGTTAAGTTTCCTGGATCCAAGTAGTCAAGGCACTGGGATGACAGGAGAAGGAAGCACTGGAATGACATCATAGGGGCTACTTTCATGACATCATTCTTTTTCCTGGATTCCAGACTGGAATGACACCATTTGCTGTGCAATTTACCTTCAAAAATGAATGTTCGTACAGTTGTGCGCGTGATGCTGGAATCTAGTTCTTATTGTACATTTACTTGGTGTAGAGTTAAGTTTCCTGGATCCAAGTAGTCTGGGCACTGGGATGACATTATAAGGGCACTGGGATGACGAGAAAGGAGCACTGGAATGACATCATAGGGGCTACTTTCATGACATCATTTCTTTTTCCTGGATCCCAGTGTCTGGGCACTGGGATGACATCATAGAGGCACTGGGATGACATTATAAGGGCACTGTGATGACACCGTCATAAAGTAAAATGAGATCCCAGTGTCAGCTACTTGGATGACAAGAAGAGGGCTACTCGGATGACAGGGGAGGGAGGCTACCACTGCCATTAAGTTAAGGAAGGAATGGTCAAAAACTGAACTAAAAAGTTAGAAATAACTAAGGATTTATGGCAAATACCAAAACAAAATAGAGTAGACTTTAAAGCAGATAAACTCTGAAGTGTAAATCACTTAAGAAATAGTTGATTTAGGAGTCATTTTACAGGAACTATGGCAATAAGCTATCCAGTTATTATCAGAAGATATGAGTTGGTCAAAACACATGCTTCCTAGCTCTTTTTTGGTAGTTCAGTGAACGAGTATCAGTTACTTTATTACGGTCAACTTTTCTTCCTTTTCTCACCACTAGAGTGTTCATCAAAAATAACTTTGATAATCGATCCATGATGCAGTCTGTGTCTGACTCTGTAGAAAAAATATCGAAAGCCAAGTTTTTTATTGCATTAAATGAGACAGATTTATTGATGCTTTTCTCAGACTTGCCATTGGCTAGGCCTGCGTTCAATGTCTCTTCTATATCTTCTGTCATAATACTTTCTAAGTTGCTAATAAAGATAGTTGACCAAAAATCCTGCTTTATGGTTTCAACACTTTTACCTGTAAAATTTTCTAAACCTAACCTTCCTTTGAGCTTGGAAAAAAATGTTTCTACTCCCCAACGTAAATAGCCCAAATTCTTCAGCTTTAAACTGCTGTTCGTCTAATAACGATGTAGCTAACACTTCAATCTCACCAGAGTGAAGAACTATTTTGACTAATCGAAACTTTATTTTATCAGGTAATCCTAACTTTCTTAGCTGTCTCGCTATTTTGACAGATGCAGTTGACACTACTATCGTATCAGATGGACTTTCTGGCTTAAACATAGCATTAATTTCATTAAATGACGAATATGGACAGCGAATTATGTAATTAATGCCTCTTTGTGCAAGCTCAGCAAAAAACCGATAAGAAACATATCCCCTATCACAGATCAGCAAATCATTAGATTTCACGCTGCCAAGCATATTAATAGCTAAGATAACTGTCACTTCTGCCAAGTACTGATTTTATTGCGACATTGTTTGTAACATACTTCAAAGGTTGTACTTGTGTAATCTCCGAGCTCTTTTTTGGTATAATTTCTTTGAGCCAAATTCATTTATCACCTCGCTACTTTTTGGCAGGATGAGTATAGAAGCATCAAATGCAAGCATTCTGAAACCATGGTAGGTTTTAAATTCCTTATCTTGGTAGTATAGAGAAACTATATCATCGTTTAGCTCTGAAAACGCAGTATGCTTTAGCTTTTTCCTTGCTTGAGTAAATGCACTCGCCGTAATTGTATAATCCTTTCTTGTATGTAGAATAAACTCATTAAGCATTACTTGTAATGATTTTACACTCTTTCTAAAGATCAGAAGAAATACATTAACGAAAGGCAACTTTCTTTTTCGTGAGAAATCTTTCGAGGATGCTTTGTGAGTGTTTATAAAATTTAAACTCATCAATTTATTTTTTATAAATGTGATTATTCTTTTTTTTACTCATATTATTACTTCTTTTGACTCACGGATCTTGTATCTTGAAAAAAGCATCTGATGTTTTAAGCTTAAGCATTAGATGGAGAAGGGAAACACTCTGTCGCGCACCTTAGATATAAAATCTGTAAGTAAGATAAGAGTTCCCTCCTCAAAAGTACAGGCTGAACGGTATCTTAGAAAGACCTAAATGGTTCTAATTCTGTATTCACAAGGTTAGCCTTACTTTTCATTTAAAATGGTAACGTATGGGGTTATATATGATCAACAACTTTCTGGGCATAGATGTATCAAAAGATCGCTTTGATGTTTTTCTCTCATTTATAAGTAAAAAAGGAAAACGTGAAACTAGGAAAAGGAGCTTTAAAAACGATGATAATGGGTTTCAAGGTCTGCGGAGCTTTCTACAAAAACATAATGTAGAACAAGTAAAAGCCTGCATGGAAGCTACCGGTTGTTATAGTGAAGCTTTGGCTGAATTTCTACACAATACTGGACATTTTGTTAGTGTTGTTAATCCAGCTTGCATAAGATTTTATGCAAAAAGTAAGCTTATACGACAAAAGAATGATCAGACTGATGCAGAAATAATTGCTGATTATTGCCAAAAACAAGAACCTGCTCGCTGGACACCACCCTCTCCTGAACTGAAAAAATTAAGACATCTTTATCGTTGTTCGGCTGCGTTAAAAGATGAATTGACATTAGTAAATAACCACCTAGAAAAAAAAGAGAGACTGCCTAAAGAAGTTGCAAATGCTTGGGAAGACCTTGCAATGAATATAGCTCAAAAAATAGAAACAATAAAAAACTCCATACGTGAACTATTAAAGCAACACAAAAAGTTGTTAGAAAACTTTCAACTTCTATTGACTATTCCATGCATAGGAGAGGAATCAGCAATAGCTATTTTAGCTGAAGTTCCTGACATAAAAACTTTTAGAGATGCCAGGCAATTGGCAGCATATGCTGGAACTATACCACGAAATATAACATCAGGTTCATCTGTATATGCCAAACCCAGATTAAGTAAATCCGGTTCACAAACATTACGTAAGGCACTTTTCTTTCCTGCCATAGTAGCTAAGAATCACAATCCTATCATTATGAGTTTTTGCCAAAGATTAAAGGAAAAGGGTAAGCATAATATGGCCATCGTTGGTGCTGCAATGCGTAAGCTACTCCACATCATTTTCGGTATTCTGACATCCAAAAGTGCTTTTGATCCAAATCATATCAAGAACTACAGAGCTAGGAGGTTGACTGAAGGCTTAGTGATTTAAAATCAAAAAATGCTACCATACGATCTTATGTAAAATAGTATTTTATACAAATTTATTTAATATAGTTGGTTAGTGTATATGTTAATTAGTTTTGTATATACAAGACAGCAGAAATTAACATATACATTAACTATAATCTGTATATCGCTACAGTTGGCAGTATTTTTTGATTTCACAATACAGCTTAGGCAATGAGACAATTTTTATAATTTTTTTGTTGACTGGCGAGACGGTATCTTACTTGATTTTATAATACAGTCCATCTCTTTTTCCTTAACTTAATGGCAGTGGGGAGGCTACTGGGATGACACCTTTATAAGGTGAAATGAGATCCCAGTGTCAGCTACTTGGATGACAGAAGAGGGTACTGGGATGACACCATCCTTTTTTCTGAATTCCAGACTGGAATGACACCCTCCTTGTAGACAATGTTTGTACAGTTGTGCAATAGGTCCAGCCTAGCATAAAAAATTTTGCTTTTTGAAATTTTGGGTTATACTTATACTTAAGATATTTCAGTAGGAGATTTATTGTGAATAGAAAGGAAGCTTTAAAAATATTAGGCTTTCATGAGGGTGATAATCCTAGTAAAAGGAAAGTATCAATAAAATGTGCAGAACGACGCTGTGAGCTTATTAAGCTTAGTACGGATGCGGATCCAGATCAAGACATAATAAAAGAAAGATTTTATCAGATAATCGCTGCATATCAATACTTTATTCCACGAGATTCAGAAATGACCCCTGAAGTTCAATACGAGATAAGCAGGAAGGATTTAGATGAAATTAATACTGTTGATGATTTGAAATCATCTTTATGTAGTGCTATCCAGAACAAAGATGTAGAATATCTCAAGGAGGTATTTTCTAAAGTCAAAAGCAGCAAGGATGGACAGTTTGGTGATTATATAAACACATGTAATCTATTATCTAAGGCTGTACATTTTCGAAATATCGAAATTGTAGAGCTTCTCTTAAAAAATGGTGCAGATCCTAATACAAAAATTGTTGTACAGGACAATGAAATTGAAAAGTTATTGGTCGAGTATGGAAGAGTTGATACATATAGTGCATGTGATCAATTAATATCTGGTTTGAGAGTAGGTGTCATTGCTTTATCAGTCTATATTGTATGTAATGCATCTCCTTGGTGTTATGTGCGCCAATAGCAGCACTTGCCCTTGTTGCAGTTTTTATGGCTGTAGGCGCTATACATGATATGTTTTATGCACAAACAAAATGGCCTTCTCCTGATTTTGATGAAGTTAATGCTGAACAAGTAATAAATAGCCAAGAACAAGGGGTAGTCCTCAACAACTCATGATATAAATATATCTTGAGGAAAAAAAAGCTAGTATAAGGTAAAAAATATTATACTAGAATGGAATGTATTAAGTGCAGTGGCAGGTGCGTTAAGAACGGTAAGTTGAAAAGTGGAAAACAACAATATAAATGCAAAGAATGTGGCAAGCAATTCGTGGAAAATGCAAAGAAAAAGTATATTACACAGGAAGAATGGAATTTAGTGGATAGTTGAAAGAATTCCTATAGCGGAAGAGTTACAGCAATCTCATAAACCCATTTACAAAATTATGTAAATAAAAAATACAACAACGTAAAAAAAAAATTGAAGAGTCATATAGAGTCAATATCAACAAACGTAAAATAGTAGTAGAATGCGACGAAATGTGGAGTTTTGTTGGTAAGAAGACAAAAAAAGTGTGGTTGGCAATGAATCAGACAGATAATTGGGTTACATGTTGAGGCAGTGAAGATGCAGCTAAACTATTACAAGATCTTTTATCTGAACTTCTCCACACCATCACACTCTGGGACCATACATCTAAGATCAACGGAGAATCCTCTAATAGTAGTACAATTAATAAGGTTGAAATTGCTACATCTATTAAATGTGCACAAAAGCGCCTTTTTATACTGGCAATCTCTGTGACAGCGGTCATTACCTATCTTCTAAATACTTTATTATAAAATCTGTAAGTTTATCAAAATGTTGAAAACATAACAAACCGCTTATTGATTGACCGTATATAATAGGTAAACAATTGGCATTTTGTGCACACAGAACATCTGTGATGCTATCACCAACGAAAAACACATTTTCTCTATTTATAGGCAACGTACTCTCTTCTAGTGCAAATAGCAGCGGGGTTGCAGATGGTTTATCTTCTGTGGTATCGCATGACCCAACCACTCTTTCAAAGTAAGAATCCAGTTTAAAATAGGTAACTTCTTCACGTAAATTAGTATTTTTCTTATTACTTACTATTGCTAGATAAACATTGTGGCTTTTCAGTGTCTGCAACATTTTCTCTACTCCTTGATTCAGAGCGATGTTTTGCAATAGTGCATCGTCTAAATATTGTTGATATATCTGATTTGCTTTTTTCCACTGATCGCCAAATAAATTGACCATATAGCTCTTTCTCGACTCATGGGAATTTCTATCAGCAGCTTTATTACTATACCCCATTGAGTTTATGGTATGCTTAATAGCATTAAAAATGTTATCTTGAGTGTCAACTAAGGTATTATCCCAATCGAATACTACTGCTAATGGGCTATCTTTCATCTCTTATATAATTATACATTTTAACTTAAGTAAGTAAATAGCATTTTAATAAAAAAAATATAAATAGGACGCTCTACCACAGGTTATGTTAACTGTTTTTTATATAATTAGCTAATATACTGGTTATATGATATGTTTTAATAGGTAACAGGTATGGCCCAGGATGTTGAAAAAAAGTTTAAAGATGTTTTTGAACGTTCTCCAGGTGCTTTTCCAGAAGGCACCTCATTAGAAGAGAAGGTTAATTATATTGCAAAAGGAACGGAGGCTCTAAAGGCTATGAAAAGTAAAGAGCTTGAGAACAAAATGAAAAACGTTGCAGAATTGAATCAGAAATTTGAAAGTCAAAAAGGACGTGCAGATGAAAAAGTACGTCAAGATTTTGAAAGAATTGCTGAGCTTGACCAACAATATAAAGGGAAGGGCATCTTTACAAGTGAAAAAGTTGCAGAATCAAAAAATGACAAAAAATTTCAAGAAACAGCTAACACTCTTAGAGAAACTACAACAGCAGTTAAAGACCTTGAACATAATACACAAAAAAAGACTGCTGAAACTTCTGTACAAACAGATACACAGCCATCAGAGCACATCGTTAGTCCCTCAGTGAGCAAGAGTTCTGTAAAAGAGAAGCTCAACACTGAGCCAGGCAAAAAAGATAACACACCTCAACCACAAGAAAATCAAAAAGAAGAAGGGTTTTTGAGTCTTCTGAAGCGCTTTGTTAAGAAAATATTAGAAAAACTTTTAGGTGAGGATGAAAAGAGTGTGGAAAATGCTCGTGGCATAAAAGAAGATGCTCAAAGAGATACATCAAATAATGAAAAGCAACAGAAAAGTATGGATCAGAGTTCTTTTATAAATATAAACGGAAAGAGATTTGACCTAGAACCAGAAAAGGCTTTTAATTATCAGGATAAAGCTCTCAACATTAGTATTACATACAATAGTCCTGAAAATCTGCAGCAAGATACAATTTCTCCCCATACTGCTAATACAATTGACTTAAACGTTACTGGCAGGGAATATAATGTCCAAAATCAATTAAGACCTGAAACAGAACAACATTTACAACGAGACACAGCTTCTCCCAATATTGCTAATGCGATTAACTTAAATATTAATGGTAAGGAATATAGTGTCCAACCTGGTGAGTCTTTCAATTATAAAAGTCCCGGCTTAGAAATCAGCGTGGTGAATGGTCATCAACAAAGTAAGAACTTTGATAAAATTTTAAATCAGGACAAAAGTATAAGCGAGGGTTTGAAGCAGGAAACAAAGCTTGAGAACCCAGCAATAACGCCTGTTAATACTCCTAAAGTGAATGAAGTAAACACGGGTCGTGAAAGGTGATCCGCTTTCAAGCAGTAGGATGATGAGGTTATCGTCATGCCGCTACGGACCGTCATACCGCCGCGGTATCTCTTAGCCGCTAACAAGCAGCGGGATGACGGTTGTCAGAGCCAGCGCCCCTATGATGTCATTCAAGTAGCTGACACTGGTTCCTTTATGATGCCAGTGCCTTGACTACTTGGATCCAGAAGACTTAATTTCAACCAAGTGGCTGCATAATAAAGGCTGGATTCCAGTGCCAAGCACTGGAATGACATCACAGGGGCACTGGAATGACACCTCTCTTGGGCTCTTTTAGCTATAAACATTAAGAAATTTACCAAATAAAAAAAAGGCAAAAGAAGCCCCGGTTACTATCTATTTTCAGTATTGGCGTTTTTTAAGTCTTAAACACTGCAATTTAGCTGCTTTTAAATGCAACTAACCTTAGCTTTAATATTTAAGAAATTTACCAGGCAGAAAAAAAAGGCATAGAAAACCCGTGGTAGCTAGTTATTACACTCTCTATTTTAAAATTTGACGTTGGGTGTCGTAATAACTACACCCACATTAATTTTGGTGTACGTGACCTTGAAAGATCGTGATTTAATACTTAAATTATTAGGGTAGTAGGCAAATAATGGAGCTTAAAATGCATAACGTACAAGAAACTGAAAATTTAAAATTTGACGCTGAAGTAGGGAAAGTACTGAATATAGTGATTCATTCACTTTATACCAACAAAGACATTTTTCTGCGTGAATTAATATCAAATGCATCGGATGCATGTGATAAGTTGCGTTATGAATCTCAACTAAATCCTAATTTGCTAGATTTAAGTGATGAGTTAAAAATCACTATTAGCTCCAATAAAGATAAGAACGAGCTATATATCATTGATAATGGCATCGGAATGAACAGACAAGATTTAATAGATAACCTTGGTACAATTGCAAGCTCTGGTACGCAAAAGTTCTTAGATGCGATTAAAAATAGCAAGGATTCAAGCCAAGCTGTGGAGCTGATTGGGAAGTTTGGTGTTGGTTTTTACTCAAGCTTTATGGTTGCATCAGAAGTAATAGTAGAATCAAGAAAAGCTGGAGAGGAGGAGTCTTGGGTCTGGCAATCCAAAGGAGATGGAGAGTATTCGATAAGTAAATCAGATAATCAAGTTCCTCGCGGAACCAAAATTACGCTCATTATGCGCCTTGAAGAGAATGAGTTTTTAGATAAATTTCGTGTTGAAAACATTGTCACTACTTATTCAGATCACATAAACTTTCCTGTTGAATTTATAGACGAAGAAGGAAAAAGTGAAAAATTAAACAGTAAGGCTGCAATTTGGACTAAGCCAAAAAATGACGTTACTCAAGAGGAACACAACGATTTTTTCCGCAGTGTTGCTCATGTTGGCGGGGAGCCTTGGATGATATTGCATAACAAAAATGAAGGTGCAATAGAATATACGAATTTGCTTTATGTTCCTTCCATTAAACCTTTTGATTTATTTCATCCAGATAGACGTTGCTCTGTGAAGTTATATGTAAACAAGGTATTTATTACTGAAGATAACGTACAGATCATACCACAATACTTGCGTTTTCTGAAAGGTATCGTTGATTCACCGGACTTGCCTCTTAATATCAGCAGAGAAACGCTGCAGAATAATCGCGTTGTTGAGCAGATCAGAAAATCTCTCACTAAACGTGTAATATCAGAGCTCGGTAAAAAGGCAAAAGAGAATTTAGAGGAATATACAAAATTCTGGACCAATTTTGGTGCAGTATTAAAAGAGGGTCTTTGTGAAGCTATGCCAACTGATGAGAGAGAAGCGCTACTCTCAATTTGCAGATTTCATAGTACTGGTGATGAGAAATTAGTCAGCATTGATGACTACATAAGCAGAATGAAGCCTGAGCAGGAGCATATCTATTATCTCACCGGAAATAGCTTGGATTCAGTGAAAAACAGTCCACAACTTGAGGGATTTGTCAGTAAAGGACTAGAAGTGCTCCTATTTGTTGATCCAGTTGATGATTTCTGGACTAGTGTAATTCATGAATACAAAGATCAGAAAATCAAGTCTGTAACCCGCGCAGATGTTGATTTGGAAAAATTCTCTTCAGAAGAAGATAAGAAAGATGAAGAAAATAAATCGAATGGAGAAAAAACTGAGGAAACTATACTGCAATATTTTACCACAGTGCTCGGAGATTCAGTAAAAAGCGTAAAAATTTCCAAAAAATTGACTGATAGTCCCGTATGCCTAGCGGTTGATGAAGGTGCTATGGATCTTCGCATGGAGCGTTTTTTGCGTGAACAAAAGCAGCTAAACTACCGCACGCCAAAGGTGCTGGAAATCAACACTAAGCATCCTGTAATAAAAAGCATAATGAAATCCCATGCTGAAAGTGGTGAAAACCCAACATTGGAGGACATGATCCATTTATTATTTTACCAAGCTTGCATCGTGGAAGGTGAAGAGATGGATGATGCAAGCCTGTTTGCTAAGAGACTGAATAATTTACTTGGCAAAATTGTTGTCTAATACTATACTAGATTAGTTATTTATGTGAGGTAATATATAATTAATCTACTTAGAAAACCTATTCCACAAACAGCAGGTGTTACAGGAAAAGGTAAAGTTAAAAGCAGAAACAATTCTAGGGATCTAACTAAAATTGCAGGATTTAGCCAAAAGAAGTTATTAGAGATGATCAACTTCGCTATGGTAGGCTATTATGTTAGCGATTGTGGTTGTAAAAACAATGAGTTTGTTAAGCTAAAGAAAGGAGGATATAAAACTCCTGCTCAACTTGAGAAAGAGGGTTACAAAGTTGTTCAATTTCATGGCATTATTCCCGGTCGAGAAGTTCAACATACTGGTTATGTTTTCATAAGGGGTAAGGAAGTAACTATAGCATACCGCGGTACTTGTAATTCTTATGACTTCAAGAAAGATGTTGAAATACCTTTAATTCGTCAATATGAACTTCTGCCCAAAGGTGGTAAAATTCACCTAGGCTTCTACTCCGTATTTGAAAATTCCTGGGAGAGTCTTTACGGGATATTAAAAGGGTATGCTAACGATCAAGGATTAGAAATCAGAGATTTAAAAATTAATCTTACAGGTCACAGCATGGGAGGTGCTGTCGCTAACATAGCTGCTCTATGTTTAAGTGTAACAGAGAATGTAAAAAATTTACATGTTGCAACTTTTGGTGCACCAAGGGTTTTTGACTGTGATGCTGCTAAAGTCTGTAATGAGCTCTTCGGAAGAAAGACTATTAGAGTAGTTGATCGATCAGATTTCATACCTTCATTACCACCTAATTTTATGGGCTATAAACATATAGGCAAGCAATTAAAAATAGGAAGACATTCCGTGCCGGCGTTGCATGACCACAAATTGGAAGTTTATCATAATCTTATTTTAAAAATAAAGCCAAAAAATTTTAAGTCGGATAATAATACATCTGCAACATGCTACATCCTTTCCCGGGCTGCTAGGGAAGTGTATGATGTACTAACTGTACCCAGTTGCCTTATTCCAAGCACCCATTCAAGTAGCGATAAACAATATTTTGAACGAGTGAAAGATCAACATAAGAATGCTTCATTTTCTGAAATAATTAATAGATATTCTGAGCTCAGCAATAGAAATGATAAATTTCTTGACAAAGATAGAAGAAATAGTATTATGGGTGACATAAGGGCTTCAATAAAGAAGTCCAGAGGCAATTATAATAATAAGGAGGGTGTAATGACCAAATTTAAAGAACAAAGTGAAAAGTCAGTCAGTTGGGAGGGAGGACTTTCTAATATTGACAATCTGACCAACTCGAAAGAAAGATCAGCTGGTAAAATGACCGATTTTGAAAAGCAAAATAGAGGGAATATGACTGGTGTGGCAGAATCGTTTGAAAATTGCGAGAATTCGGGGGAAATTCCTGGTATTGACAGTCCGAATAATCTTGAAGAAGGTAAAAAGACTGTGGCTGAACTTGCAGGATATTTTAACGAGCGTTTGGGTAACCCTAAAGAGCTTCCTAGTAAGCTCACCCGTATAGGAGTACCTACTATGGGTGTCAATCAGGTCTATTTAAAACAAAGTAAAAATAAGTCAGTCAGTTGGGCAGAAGGATTATCCAATGTTAACAGTTTGACCGATTTTAAACAAAGTAAAAAGAAGTCAGTTAGTTTTGCAGAAGGACTTTCCGATGTTAATAATTTGACCGATTCGGGAATAGAAACTCCTGATGCTGACAAGTCGATCAATTTAAAAGGAAAGTCCATAAAGACCATAGAAGAATTGGCTGATGCCATCGCGGAGCTCAAATTTAAAAAAGCAAAAAAGTGTATAAAGGAACAAGAAAGCATTACTGTAACTGCATCCGATAAATCTATTTTAAAAGAAGCAATAAAGAAAGCTGGGACAAAAATTGATGGTTTGCAAGGGAAGAAGCGAAATGAACAAGAAAGCAAACTCCAAAAGATCAAAGATTTGATTAATGAAAAGCTTTATGTAATTCAAAATGATCATGCACCATCAGTAAATGGTTTAGACAGAGCTGAGCTAGAGAAAGCTGATGAATGGGAGAAAGCTGTAAAAAAAATTGCAGCAGCAAAAGCTGAATTAAAAAAAGCTAAATTAGACAGAGCTGAATTAGAGAAAGCTGCATTAGCAAAACCTGCATTAGTACAAGATCCGTATTTTGCTATCAAGCATTTCGATTTTAAAGAAGCGAAGCGTATAATAGCAAGTCGTATACTGGCGAGGCAAGAAGTTGTTGTAGATAGATCTCTTCTAAATGCGGCACTGCATGAAGCTGAGCAGACAATTCGTTTACTTCTTAGTGGCAATGAACAAAAAAAGAGGGATGTCCGACTCTTTAGATTTAAACAGTTTCTTGAAAGGTATTCTTCTAGCATTCTAGGTGATCATGCACAACCAGTAAATGCCAACAGTAGTGCAGAAGATGCTAATGCTGAGCATCATCAACTTACGAACAAAATGACTGAACCTGAAGCTTTGCATAAGAAACAAGCTCTTACTCAATTTGCTGAATTACAAACGGATGACGAGCTAGATTCTTCAAGTGAAGATACTACAGGTACTCTTGCTGATCAGTTTACTGAATATACAACACCGCAAACAAGTGATACGCTAGATTCTTCATCAAAAGCTGAATCCGAAAAAATTGTAGCAGAATCAACTGAACTAGAGAAAGCTGAATCAGAAGCTGAATTCGAAAGACTTGCAGCAGCATCAACTGAACTAGAGAAAGCTGAATCAGAAGCTGAATTCGAAAAAATTGTAGCAGAATCAACTGAACTAGAGAAAGCTGAATCAGAAGCTGAATTCGAAAAAATTGTAGCAGCATCGGCTGAATTAGAGAAAGCTGCATCAGTACAAGATCTGTATCTTGATCATGCACAACCAGTAAATGCTAACAGTAGTGCAGAAGATGTTAGTGCTGAGAAACAAGCTCTTACTCAATTTGCTGAATTACAAACGGATGACGAGCTAGACTCTTCAAGTGGTGAACCTTTGTATAGCACAATAGGTAGTGATCCTCAGTCTGCAAATGGAGATGATTCGCAAAATCTACAACTAAAAGTTTCAGCTAACGATACAAGCACTGTGGATGATGATATTAGCTCTTTAAGCAGTGATGGGCACAGTAGCGCCTCTTCAAATGTTAGCGATATGTCTACAACTGAAGGCATTACTGACAACGAAGAAGAGCCTGTGGTAGCTACAACAGATAGCAAGGATGGTAATGATCAACTTACAGGTAAAGGTGATTCACAAGGTCCGCAGATTGTTGTCATCGGTAATTCTAATAACGTAGTTGTTGAAGATAACGATGTTCCACAAAACACAAAACTGCCTATTATAGCTGCTTCTGCGCTAACAATAGCTGGGGTTGTTTCGGGAGCTGCTATTACAGTTTGCCTAGAGATGTTAGCAGTGGGAATAGCAGTTGGAGCTTGTTGTCTGGTTGCTGCTGCAGTTATATACTGCTGCACACCTAAAAGCTCAGTTGAAAACAGCAATGTTGAAACTGTTAAAACAGCTGAACTAACAGCACAATAAGGAATAAATATTGTAGTTTACCATTTAATAATTTATTATAATTATGTTAATTATCGGTAAATAAGGACTTGGTAAACTACGAAGAAATATTCTTGAATAAAATAAAAGATATAAAAGATGAGGGGCGCTACCGTGAATTTACGCACTTTGCGTCATTGCCAGGTAGGCTTCCCCACATTATGGACTATGAAAGAAATAGGGAAGTAATAGTCTGGTGCAGTAATAATTACCTGGGAATGTCGCAGAATGAGAGCGTCATTGCTGCTATTCAAAATTCATCAATTGGTGCGGGGGGAACAAGAAATATATCTGGTACAACAAAAGAGGTTGTCGAACTTGAAAAATCTTTAGCTTGTTTGCATAAAAAAGAGGCTGCTTTAACTTTTGCTTGTGGCTACCTCGCTAACCAGACAACACTTAGCACTTTATCGTCTGTTATTCCTGACGTAGTAATTTTCTCAGATGAGAAAAACCATTCTTCGATGATAGAAGGCATAAAATCAGGAAAAAGACCAAAACATATATTTAAACACAATGATGTTGATCACTTAGAGCAGTTGTTAAACTCCGTAGACACAAAAACACCAAAGATAATAGCACTTGAATCCGTATATTCAATGGATGGCGATATAGCGCCGCTTGAAGCGATATGCGATCTTGCAGATCAACATAATGCAATCACCTATTTGGACGAGGTGCACGCAGTTGGCATGTATGGTTCACATGGTGGCGGAATTGCAGAAAGAGAACGCCTGATGGATAGAATAACCGTTATTCAAGGTACACTATCGAAGGCTTTTGGAGTTATGGGTGGGTATATCGCGTCTTCAAAGAGCTTGGTAGATGTAATAAGAAGTTCCGCTCCAGGATTTATTTTCACCACTGCTATGTCGCCTGTTTTAGCAGCGGCAGCAAAGGCAAGCGTTGAGCACCTAAAATCGAGCAACATTGAAAGGGAAAAGCAAAAGCAAGTCGTTGAAAAAGTAAAAAACTCACTGAGAAATGCAGGAATTAACTTCATTCCAACAGAAACTCATATAATTCCAATAATAATTGGCGATCCCGAGTTGTCCAAAAAAGCGTCAAAATTGTTATTTGATGAGTATGGAATATATGTTCAACATATAAATTACCCAACAGTTCCAAGAGGAACTGAGCGTTTCCGTATTACCCCTACACCTTATCATACTGATGAAATGATAGAACATTTAACAGAATCTCTTGTAAAAGTTTTTGAGAAGATCAATATCTCCTTGGAGATATTTGACCACTATATGTAACTGAGGGACCATGGACTATACTTCCGGGACTTTCCTCCATAGCATCATTCAAATCATTAGACCTCTTTCGAAACTAGCATAAAGCCAAAGAAGATATACAATGGTAATTTAGTGTGAAGGAGATAGATGAAATACAAAACAGCAAAAGAGTTAGAAGATGAGAAATTTCGCAGATTAACAGGGCTAAAAAGAGCAACGTTTGATAAGATAGTGGAAATTCTAAGGAAAGCAAATAAAAAGAAGAAAGCTAGAGGAGGAAGAGCTAAGTGAGGAAAACATGCTCCTAATGGTATTAGAGTATCTCCGCGAATATCGGACATATTTTCATATCGGACAAAGTTATGGCATGAGTGAAAGTAACTGTTTTAAAATAATAATACCAATTCTCACTGCAGAACAAACAGATAGACAACAATGGAAAAAAAGCCATACTAAACTAAGTGTAATAGCGAGGTATAAATGGCATTAAGATCAAAATTATTGGATGAAAAAGTAGTGGAATCGGCAAAAGCAATGCTGAAGAAAGTAAGAAATAACGCATACGTTACAAAAAAACTAAATGCTGTAATTGCAGCAAAAAAGCACAGCATAACAGCGGTAGCAAAGATATGTTGCATTTCAAGAACTGCACTGACTGAGTGGATAAAGCACCTAAAATTTAACAGAGAGGAAAAATTGTTTGCTCCACCTCAACGTCGTAGAAAAACTAGATTGGATCAAAGTCAGCGTGAACAAGTTGAAGCATGGATACAAGACAATCCTAATATCACCATTAAAGAAATGAGAATAAAAATCCAGGAAAGATTTGGTTTGGATATCAGTAAGTCCACAGTACACCGTAATATGCAAAGAATGAAATTCTCATATATTACTCCAAGACCAGTTCATAATGGTCAAGATAAAAGCAAACAAGAGGAGTTTAAAAAAAAATCTCAACGAAACTATTGGCAAATATCCAGAAAAAGAGCTATTTTTCTTTGATGAGTCTCGGTTTGGCACACATTCAAAAATTGGACATGGGTGGTTTAAAAAAGGCATTAGGACACAGGTTAAAATAAAATTAGGTAGGCAAAATTTCTATCTCTATAGTGCGGTTAATCCTAGAAATGGAGAGAGTTCTAGCTTGTTTGCACCAAATGTCAACACTGATTGCATGAATATATTTCTTGAGCAGATGTCGCAATATCTAGGAATACGAGAGACTTTTCTCGTTATGGACTGTGCTAGTTGGCATAGGTCAAAAAATTTAAAGGTACCTAAAAATATCGATATTATATACCTACCTCCATACTCACCTGAGCTCAATCCTGTTGAGAGGTTTTGGTTATATATAAAACAGAACATTTTGTGCAATAAAATATACGATACAATTACCCTGCTTGAGCGCACTTTGTGTAAATTTGTTACCTCTCTTACCCACTCCATAATTAAACAACTCTGCAATGTCTCCTATTTGTCCTCCTAATAATGAGAATTGGTATAAGATGGGTAGAAGGCACATTAATCAGATTTTGCATTACCAGGAAAAAAAGAGCTATTAAATGGTAATAGACCTCTTTCAAAATTCACATCATCAACTCTAGATTGTAAATTCCAGCTATCAAATTGAATCTCAATCCAAAACGTTTTCGCCGATTGCGATATTTATCTGCAATAATTTTAAATCTTTTAAGCAAACCGATTACATTCTCAACCACAACTCTTTTGCTTGCAAGCTCTTGATTTTCTTGCTTTTGTTTCTTAGTCAATGGGTGCTTTTTCGTTTTTCTATGTGGCAATTCAACATTTGCGTGAATTTTTTGTAGACCTCTGTAACCGCTATCTGCTAGGACTTTGATACTTGGTAGTATGTGCACTTTTGACTCCTTAAAAAGCCGAAAATCATGTTTCCTACCATTTGAAAAAGACGTGCAAATGATCTTTTTGCTTTCTTTTTCCGAAATAATCTGTGTTTTTATACTGTGCTTTTTCTTTTTTCCTGAATAAAATCTTTTTTGCTTTTTTTGGGTCTTTCCACAGGAGTTTCTGTTGCATCTATCACTAAAACCTCATATTCTATATCACTTTTTAGAACCTCTTTTCGCCCTGGCAATGCAAAATCCGGATGTTTTACCAATGTATTTTCAATCCACTTTATGATTTTATAGGTCGTACTTTCGCTCATACCATAACTTCGACCAATGTGGAAATATGTCCGATATTCACGAAGATATTCCAATGCCATAAGTAGCCTGTCTTCTATACAGAGCTTGCTTTTACGCCCACTTTTTGCTTTTTTCCTTCTATCTTCTTCATCTAAAATTTCTACCATCCTGTTGAAAGTTGCCTTCTTTACTCCTGTCAGACGACGAAACTTCTCTTCATCTAACTCCTTAGTTTCTTCATATCTCATACTTTTAAATGTATGATTTTATACTAATTTTTTGCTCTTTTCCAATTTTGAAAGAAGTCTAATGTAGAATATGAAATTTTGGTAATAGATGGACCAGTAGAAAGGCCAAAAAAAAGCAGAAAAGATTTTATTCAGGAAAGAAAAAGAAGCATACGGTAAAGACACAAGTCGTTATAGCAAAAAAAAGCAAAAAAGTTATATGTACTTCCTTTGCTAACGGTAAACAACACGACTTTAGAGTTTTTAAAGAGTCAAAAGTTCGCATGTTATCGACCACTAAAGTTTTAGCAGATGCTAGTTATAGGGGTATGCACAAATTTCATAAAAATGTTCAACTTCCCCATAGAAGATCAAAAAAGTTTCCTTTACCAAAAGACAAAAAATCGGAGAATAGGACTCTTTCTAGCCAAAGGGTGATAGTTGAAAACGTAATTGAAGAGGTTTAAAATCATCTCGGATAGGTATCGAAACAGACGAAAACGTTTTGCTTTAAGATTTAATTTAATTGCTGCTATTCATAACTTTGAGCTCCTTATATGAATTTTGAAAGAAGTCTAATGTAAGGTTTTCCACATATTGCAATCTCTCCTCCGCACTCGCAAGTAGATGACAACTTTACTTTTATCACCTCATCTGCATCCATTTTGGCGCGAAAACTTCCTTCATGCCCAATCTGTGCCCCTATTTTCCTGTCACTTTTTTTCTTTTTCTTCTTTAGCTTGTATAACTCTTTTGAGCTCGGTATCGATGAATTTTGTGAATTCAGACCTAGTCTTTCTTTCAATTCAGCATTTTCAATTCTTAGCGCCTTATTCTCAGATCTAAAATTTTCGTTTTCTATCTCTAACCTCTTTATCTCTGCTTTTAGTTGCTCTATCTCTATTTTAAAGCTTTCACAGAGCTTGAGAAGACTAGCTAGTAGATCAGACCACACATACTACTTGCGATATTATGTTTTTAGCACTCCTTGTCTACTTTTTATTTTACCGCTCCGCTGAACGGATACAATGAATTTAATTGCAAAGCCATAGGGTATTTAATGATCCAGGATATACTCCTTCGTTAAGGGAGATTGAGCATTTTCGAATATTTCTTGAGTGCTTCCAGATTCAACGATCTTGCCATTATGAAAGAAAATTACACTATCAGATAACTTTTTAGCTTGCTTCATTGAATGAGTTACCATAATTATGGTAAATCTTAATTTCAGCTCTTGTATAAGATTTTCAATTGCATTAGTTGCCATTGGATCAAGAGCAGAACACGGTTCATCCATCAACAAAATAGTTGGCTTCACTGCAATTGCGCGAGCGATGCATAGCCTCTGTTGTTGGCCACCGGATAAATCGAGTGCACTATCTTGCAATCTGTCTTTTAATTCTTCCCATAAGCCAACTTTGGTTAAACTACTTTCTACCACTTCATTCAATTTTTGCTTATTCTTTACCATACCATGCAGTTTTGGCCCATAAGCAACATTGTCATATATTGATTTTGGAAAAGGATTTGGCTTTTGAAATACCATGCCAACTTTTGCTCTGAGTAGCACAACATCCATATCGCGTGAATATATATCACCCAGCCCATCAATATTTAATTCACCAACAGTTTTGCATCCAGGTACATAATCATTCATACGATTAAAACAACGCAAAAATGTCGATTTACCGCACCCGGATGGTCCGATAAAAGTAGTAACTTTTCTTTTATAAATATTCAAATTTATATCGAATAAAACTTGCTTAGAGCCGTACCAGAGATTTAAATCTTTAACAGAGGCACGTGTATTGCTCATATTACATCCTGCATTGAATAGAGCCCCGGAGTTTCTCTTTTATTTTCGTATAGCCATACTGCTGCTTGAACAGCTCCTCTAGCAAATGTTGTGCGATCAATTGCTTTGTGGTTTAGTTCTATCCGCTCATCAGAATTAACAAACATCACGCTGTGATCTCCTATTACTCCACCTCCACGAGATACCGCAAAACCTATTCCCCCCTTTTTCCTTATGTTTGAACCACTATGTAAATATTGATTGGACTGAAAATCCACTTTTGAAGCGTTAGCAATTGTTTTGCCAAGTTCTATAGCTGTTCCAGATGGTGAATCCTTTTTTAAGTTATGATGCATTTCCCAAATCTCAACGTCATATTCATTACCTAAAAGCTCAGCAGCTTTTTTTACCAATTTCAGCAACACATTAACCCCAACACTCATATTTGCTGACCATAATATTGGAACTTCAGCAGCATATTCTTTCAAATCGACACCTTCTATTCCAGTTGTGCCACTAACCAGGGGTGTTTTAAATTTTACAGCTGCTTTAAGGCAGTCTAACATACATTCTTTAGTTGTAAAATCTATTACAACGTCAGATGACTCAAATACGTCACTGATAGAACTTGTAACCTTGATTCCTAGATTGGCTATAATTGGTCCAATATCTGAATCTATGTACTTACTGCCTGAACGGGCAACAGCACCTGCTATTTCCACTTTGGTATTTGTAATTAATTCATTGAGTATTTTCTTGCCCATTCTGCCTAAGCAGCCTATTACTCCAACTCTGATTTTCATAAAGCTTATATTAGGCTTTTTTTTAGGCTTTGTCACTTCTGATCTATATTCTATAGCTAACACGTCATGCCGTCATGGATAGATTCCGCTAACAAGTAGCGGAATGACCTTACCCAGAAAAAGTAGAGAGGAAGTTAAGCCATTTTCATTATGAAAATGATGAATCAAATTTTTCAGGAATGCAATAGTTAATAGTAGAATGTCTACGTTGTTTGTTATAAAAAATTTCTATGTATTCAAATATTGCGGTTCTAGCTTGTTGTGCGGAGTGTTGTGAGGTATCAATGAGTAATTCCCTCTTTAGTGAACTAAAAAAGCTCTCCGAAACAGCATTATCGTAACAACAACCTTTGTGACTCATGCTAGAAATAATACTTTTTGTATTCAGTAAAAATTGATAATTTTTAGAGGTATATTGTGAACCTTGATCACTATGAAATAGCAGATCTTTGGCTGGTTTGCGCTTATCAACAGCCATCAATAAAGCATCTATGCTTAGTTATTGTACTACTCATTAACTACCATACGTGAATATAGATCAATTATTGCTGCCAAATATAGCCAACCATCCTTAGTTTTTATGTATGTAATATCAGTTACCCATACTTTGTTTGGCTGACTAGTAGTAAAGTTTTGGTCCAATATATTGGGAGCTATTGTCAGTCTGCTGTTTTTTGCTTTTGAATCTTCGCCTCAGTCTAGCTTGAATGCCATTTTTTTGCATGACATCCTGCACTGTTTTGATGTTGCAATTTTTACCTAAAGCCTTTAGTTCAGCATGAATTTTAGGTGCACCATATCTACAATTAGATGCTTGGTATATTTTTTGAATATCTGCTAGAAACTGCTCCCTTGTTGATTCTTTGCTGCTTTTCTTCTTACTAGTCCATTTGTAGTAGCCGCTAGCAGAAAATCCTGCATAACTCCTGTACTTTATAGTAGTTTCTATGCTTTTTGATAAATAAATATTTTACTCTTTGTGACTTGCCCAGGGCTTTTTTTAAAATGTCTCTTTCTCTAGTAACTCTTGTTAGTTCTTTCTTTAATTCAAACTTTTCTTTATCACATGGTGCCAACTTTCCCTTACCAGGAAATGCTTCTTCTATTGATCCTTTTTCGTTATATTTTTTTATCCAGTCACTTAGTGTACTGTTATCTATTCCTAAATCTTTAGCTATTTTGCTTGCTGACTGCCCCGTTTCCTTTACCAACTTTATTGCCTCTAATTTAAATTCCACTGTGTAATTCTTTCTGTTCTTTACCATAATAAGCCCTCATGATCATGTTTTATTTTACCTCAAAAATGGCTTAACTTCCTCTCTACTTTTTCTGGGTAAGGTCAGTAATCATGACAATGTCCATGCAACATAGATAAATTTGCAATATTATTGTTGTTCCTATTCTTGTCTTTATGGTGTACTTCAATTACATCGTCAGACCTAAAATATAGTTGACAACAGTTACATTTACCTCGTTGTAATTTCAATAGTTTTATTACTCTTGGTGATTTTCCTGGTACTCTCCTTGAACGGTTTGCCCAATATATCCAATCCCCATCATAAGGAGATCTGTCTCCTGACACTTTAATGTGCCATTTAATAGCATGATCCTTATGCTTAATAAGGTATAGATTGTCATTTAACATGAATCGCCAGTTATCATTGCCGTATTTTTTAAAGTACTTCCTCTTAATCCAGCTTTTTCCTTTGTTATGATGCCTAAAGACTGCCCATTTCCAAAGTTTTTTGTGTGTATCATTATCCAATGAACCAAAGACTTTGCTTGACACTGCAGGAGTGTAATATTGACTCCATCCTCTTATTATAACCTCAGTTATGGATTAGAAAATAGATAAAAGTATAACTAAGAAGAGGGAAACAGGGTAAACTCGAGTATTTTAGTAATAATAAGAGGTTACCCATGAAGAAAGATATTACAGAACTGTACTGTTGCGTCGAGGATTTTTGTCGTGCGGTAGATGATAATTTTGCAAATAGGTTCTTATCAAACGGCAAAAAACCAACCAGAGTACCAGAAATAGCGCACTCAGAAATTCTAACCATAATCCTATTATACCATAAATCACCATGTAAAAACTTCAAGGCTTTTTATCTTTGTTATCTTCAGTTATTCTATAGATCAGAGTTTTCAAAGCTGCCTTCATATCACAGATTTATTGCCTTAAAGCCGCGAGTTTTGTGGTATTTAGCATTACTTTTGCAATGGTTTTGTGAACAAGCAAAAATGACCGGGATTTCCTACATAGATTCTACTTCAATAGCAGTATGCCATCGAAAAAGAATCTCAAGAAATAAGGTTTTCAAAGGATTAGCAGAGTTAGGAAAGAATACTTACGGCTGGTTTTTTGGTTTTAAATTACATGTAGTAATCAATGAAATAGGTGAAATTCAAGGTGTTACGCTAACCAGAGGTAACGTCGATGACAGAAAACCTGTACCAACTCTAACCAAAAAACTAACTGGACTTTTGTTTGGAGATAAGGGCTATATAAAGAAAGAGCTCTTTGAGAAACTATTCGATAGAGGTCTAAAACTCGTCACTAAAGTGAAAAAAGGTATGAAAAATGCACTGATTTCGCTGAAAGAGAAGATTTTACTAGGGAAAAGATCGATTGTTGAAACGGTTTTTGGCTGCCTAAAAAACAAATTTGAACTTGAGCACACTCGGCATAGATCCACAGTAAATTTCTTGGTACATATTTTTTCTACCCTCATTTCTTATTCAATGCAATCGAAAAAGCCCTGTATTTCTCAGCTTTACTTCGTTGGTTAATCCATAACTGGGGTTTATTATAAGATTGAGTTGTTTTATTACGGTTTCCTGGGGTGCGTTGCGTAATGCTTTAAGTTTATGTTTTATAACTAACCCGTGCTGTTTTATAGAGTTACGACTTGGTTTAATTAGCAATTTGTAATCTTTTCTACCTCGTTTTATTGGGTATTGTCGTATTGTAAATCCAAGAAAATCAAAACCTGGTTTTTGTTCTCCGTAAAGTTTGAGCGTGTGGGAAACTTTTGTTTTTGAATGTTTTAATTCCAACCCAATGGTTTTTAACCACTCTTCAACTAAAGTTTTCGCTCTAAGAATAATTTCTTCACTTTCATGGAGAATGATAAAGTCATCTGCATAAAAAATTACTTTGCATGAGTTTTGTGCATCCCTGTGAGATGCTTTTCCAAGTCTCTTTTTCTTATCAGAAAAAAGTTCGTTTGCCAAAGCTTTTTTTATGTAGCATTCCAATCCATGCAAGGCAATATTAGCCAATAAAGGTGAGATAGTTCCCCCTTGAATTGTACCTTGTTTTGTAAATTGGAATACTTTTCCTTCCATAATGCCAGCTTTTAACCATCCTCTTATAATCTTTACTATAGTTGGTGTGGTATGAAGCTTTTCCAATAACACCTTATGGTCAATATTGTCAAACGATCAATCACCTTAATACCCCCTTCAATAATCAAGCAACTAAAGAAATCACAGTTACAGATCCAACGCATCCACTATTTGGCAGAACTTTTCCCATATCATCTGTAAGCTCAAAAGCCTACAATGGTGGCAATGTGTTTGTTACTTATCGTAACTACATCATTCTACGTATTCCGTTTTCTGCTACTGACTTAGTTAGTAAGCAAGATTTTATCATCAGCAAGTTAACATTGGCTTCATTATACGAGTTTGTTTCTTTAGCAAAGGAGTATAAATTATGCCATGTAAACCACATCAAGTGTGGCAGAAAATGCCGCAAAGTTTCAAGTCAGAAATTTTAGAAAATATATTATTAGAATCCAAAGAGGTTATCTATGAGTACATCAGAACTAATCACAGCACAACACCTAGCACGCGAAGCAATAATTTACATCAGACAATCAACACCTCATCAAGCACTGAGCAATCAAGAAAGCTTGGAGTTACAGTATGCACTGAAACAAAGAGCAATTGACCTTGGGTGGAAAGCTGATAATATTGTAGTCATTGATAGTGATCTAGGTTTAACTGGTGCTAGTGCTGAAAAGCGTGAAGGATTTAAAGAAATTGTCACTAAAGTCACTTTATCAAAAGTAGGGATTATTTTCTCCTACGACGTGACTCGATTATCACGTAACTGTTCCCCCATTGCTGGACATATGTGGCTATAAACAGTGTTTGATAGCCGATAGAGATGGTATTTATGACCCTGGATGGTCGGCTGCTACTTGGTCTGAAAGGACAACTTGCTGAAATGGAGTTATCTACTATAAAAGCTAGACTAAATGCTGGACTGCTAAATAAAGCAACTAGAGGCGATTTAGCATTATATCTTCCAGCTGGCCTTGTTCGTAATATTGATGGTTCTGTGAATAAGGATCCTAACCTTGAAGTTCAGTCTCGTATTAATCTTATTTTTGAAACTTTTTTGGAAAAACGAACAGCATCAAAGGTTTTAAGACATTTTAATGATCATCAACTTACCATTCCTAGATATGACAAATTTAAAGAACTGCAGTGGAAAAAGCCAACTGTGGCAGCAATTACTTCAATACTCAAAAACCCAGCTTATGCTGGAGCATTTGTTTATGGACGTTCCCGTACTACACGCCATGAGCCATCTTCTGTTGACAAAATAACAAAAAAATTACCAATGGAGGAATGGAAAGTTTTAATCAAAGATAAATATTCAGCTTATATAGATTGGGAAACTTTTATAAAGATTCAAATGATGCTAAAAGATAATCATGCAGAATATGATCGCAATAAAACACGTGGTATAGCTAGACCAGGTGCAGCATTATTGCATGGAATAATCTATTGTGGAGAATGTGGACACAAAATGTTGGTACAGTATAAAGAAGGAAACCGTTATTTATGCAACTATTTACGCCAGCAGTACCTTGTGCCTATATGTCAACTTTTACCAGCTGATATTATTGATAATGAAGTAGTTCCCAAATTTTTTGCAGCACTTGGTCAAATTGAGCTTGATGCTTATACTCAGGCGATTAACTCACAATTGCAATCTGAACAAGCAATTAATAAAGCACATTTACAACAACTAGAGCGTCTAAGAACCTGTTCATAATCTCAAAAAAGTGATAAACTATGAGATGATGTATATGAATAAGGATATATGAGAAATTTATACCCAAGTGACATAAGTCGAGAACAATTTGAAAAAATCAGATCAATTCTGGAGAGTAGTAGGAAGAAAACAAAACCAAGAAAACTTGATTTGTATGATGTATTTTGTGCAGTGCTGTACGTCCTAAAAAGTGCCTGTCAGTGGAGAATGCTGCCAAAAGATTTTCCAAAATGGCGAAGTTGTTACGAATATTTTAAAAAATGGAGTGAAAAACCAAGCGAAGATACAGAAAGTACTTTGGAGCGTGTATTAAAAAAAATTAGTTGGAGAGACACGTATCAGCAATGGTCGGAAAGAAAGAACTAGTTTTTGTATAATTGATGCTCAGAGCGTAAAAAATGCAGATACTGCTGAAAATAAGGGCTACGATGCAGGTAAAAAAATTTCAGGAATAAAGCGCCATATTGCAGTAGATACACAAGGTTTACCACACGCGATTTATGTAACAACGGCAGAAGCAACCGACCGCAGCAGTGCCATGAAAATGGTCGAAAATGCTAAAGAAAAACTCTCTGAAGTTAAAAATATACTTGTTGATGCAGGCTACACTGGAGAAAATTTTGCAACACAAATAAAAGCAACTATTGGTTCGACGGTCGAAGTAATAAAGCGAAGTGAATTACACACCTTTGTTGTACTGCCAAAGAGATGGGTTGTTGAGCGCTCTTTTGCTTGGTTGGAAAAATGTAGGCGTTTGTGGAAAAATTGCGAGCGGAAACTCAACACTAGCTTACAAATGGTCGTTCTTGCTTTCACTTCTTTACTCCTTAAAAGATTATGAACAGGTTCTAAGGTATCAAGTTAGATTGGCAGAAAGACAATTTAATCAAGTAGACCCTGACAATCGTCTTGTAGCTGCAGAACTTGAAAGACGCTGGGAACAAGCATTGAAAGAACTCCAGCAAGCAGAAATTATGTTCGAACGTCAGCATCCACGTAAACCAACGCCTCAATTATCTGAGGAATTGAAAACAGTATTTTTAGATGTAGGCAAAAGATTACCTGAGATTTGGCATAAGCCAGTTCTGTCACGTCAACAACGAAAGTCCTTTCTCCGTTGCCTAATTGATAAAGTAGTAGCACACAGAATTAAACGCGACTGCTTACAAATACGCATTGTATGGCATGGTGGAGAAACTACTACTTCTAATGTGCCTATTCCAGTAAGATCTTTTCGTGAATTAACTGCAGCAACAGAAATGGAGCAATCTATAATAAAGCTCAGTAAAGAAGGCAAGACAGATATGGAAATTGCTAAATACTTAGAAGAACATGGGCATCGCTCTCCCATGAAAAATGTTGTATTAGAAAGCACAGTAAAAACAATTAGATTAAAGAATAACATCTTTCTGAAAAAGTGGCAATCACATCCAACTAAAGTGCCTGGTTACTTTACTGTTCCACAAATCGCAAAAATCCTTAAAGTTCCCAGCCACTGGCTTTACGATAGAATAAACAATGGTCAAATTAAAATACGGAAAGATGATAGTATTGGAAAGGGTAAATATCTATTTGAGGATAAACCAGAAACTGTTAAAATGTTTATGGACTTTAAAGATGGTAAGTTCAACAATCTAAATTTTTTATAGGAGTATCAATATGTATAATCAAAGCATCCAGATATATCTGCATCCAAGACAAATGCCATTTTTCTTTTTAGTGCATCAAATATAGCTCTTATAGACCTCAGTTATGGATTAGAAAATAGATAAAAGTATAACTAAGAAGAGGGAAACAGGGTAAACTCGAGTATTTTAGTAATAATAAGAGGTTACCCATGAAGAAAGATATTACAGAACTGTACTGTTGCGTCGAGGATTTTTGTCGTGCGGTAGATGATAATTTTGCAAATAGGTTCTTATCAAACGGCAAAAAACCAACCAGAGTACCAGAAATAGCGCACTCAGAAATTCTAACCATAATCCTATTATACCATAAATCACCATGTAAAAACTTCAAGGCTTTTTATCTTTGTTATCTTCAGTTATTCTATAGATCAGAGTTTTCAAAGCTGCCTTCATATCACAGATTTATTGCCTTAAAGCCGCGAGTTTTGTGGTATTTAGCATTACTTTTGCAATGGTTTTGTGAACAAGCAAAAATGACCGGGATTTCCTACATAGATTCTACTTCAATAGCAGTATGCCATCGAAAAAGAATCTCAAGAAATAAGGTTTTCAAAGGATTAGCAGAGTTAGGAAAGAATACTTACGGCTGGTTTTTTGGTTTTAAATTACATGTAGTAATCAATGAAATAGGTGAAATTCAAGGTGTTACGCTAACCAGAGGTAACGTCGATGACAGAAAACCTGTACCAACTCTAACCAAAAAACTAACTGGACTTTTGTTTGGAGATAAGGGCTATATAAAGAAAGAGCTCTTTGAGAAACTATTCGATAGAGGTCTAAAACTCGTCACTAAAGTGAAAAAAGGTATGAAAAATGCACTGATTTCGCTGAAAGAGAAGATTTTACTAGGGAAAAGATCGATTGTTGAAACGGTTTTTGGGAATGTTCAAAAAAGTGTGTCAAACCGAAAAAAAAGTAATAAATTGATATAAAAAAAATGGAGGTTTCACATATGAATCAAAGAATAGCAAATAAAACTACTGGATTGGTAGATTATAAAGAATTAGAAACAAATATCCTGTCGTCTATACGAGAAGGAAGGCCGCTGACGGGAAGGGACGGAGTATTAACACCATTGATAAAAAAGCTGCTGGAGGCAAGTTTGGAAGGTGAAATAGAAAATCACTTGTTGGCTGAAAGCGAAGAAAATAATCGAAGAAATGGGAGAAATGGAAAGACTTTAAGGACAAGTGCCGGTTCATTTGAACTTTTGACGCCAAGGGATAGAGAAGGAAGTTTTGAGCCGCAAATAGTCAAAAAAAGGCAAACAAACTTACATCCAGAGCTTGAAACGAAGATCTTGAGCACATTTGCCAGTGGTATGAGTTATAGAGATATAGCGTCACACGTTGAGGAAATTTATGATCACAAAATATCGGCGGCAGAGATATCAAGTATTACCGACAAATTGCTACCGGTAATCAACGAATGGCGTAGTCGCCCATTGCAGTCTGTGTACCCAATAGTGTTCATGGATGGCATGTTTTTCAAAGTTAAGGAGGACGGGCATTGCGTAAGTAAATGCATGTATAATATATTAGGCGTAGATCAAAATGGCAGAAAAGAGGTACTAGGCTTTTATTTAGCCGAAAGTGAGGGAGCCAACTTCTGGTTAGGGGTATTAAATGACCTAAAAGAGAGAGGAGTAGAGGATATTCTGATTGCCTGCGTCGATGGTCTAAAAAGTTTTCCTGCAGCAATAAATAGTGTGTTTCCTAAAGCAGAAGTACAGCTATGTATAGTGCATCAGATAAGGAATTCATTGAAATATGTATCCAGCAAAGATGTGAAAGTTTTCATGAACGATTTGAAGAAAATATATCGTGCTTCAAGTAAAGAAATCGCTGAGAATTATTTGCTTGAGCTGGAAGAAAAATGGGGTGAAAAATATCCTTTGGTTATAAAATCGTGGCAAAATAATTGGGAAAATTTATCTGGTTATTTTAAGTATTCTGGGCCAGTTAGAAAGCTGATTTATACCACCAATCCTATTGAGGGGTTGCATAGACAGATTAGAAAATTCACTAAAACTAAGGGCTCATTTACTAGTACAAATGCCTTGTACAAACAGGTATATTGTGCTATAAAAAAGGCAGAGCAAAATTGGATTATGGCTATACCTAATTGGGCTTTAACTATATCTCAACTTGATATTTTCTTTCCTGGTAGATTGAAAATTGAGTTGAATTAAAAATGCGGTTTGACACACTTTTTTGAACATTCCCCGGTTTTTGGCTGCCTAAAAAACAAATTTGAACTTGAGCACACTCGGCATAGATCCACAGTAAATTTCTTGGTACATATTTTTTCTACCCTCATTTCTTATTCAATGCAATCGAAAAAGCCCTGTATTTCTCAGCTTTACTTCGTTGGTTAATCCATAACTGGGGTTTATAGAATCGTGACAAGATCTACCAGGTCTAAAACCATAAGTGTTAGGCTCAAATTTTGCCTCCCATTCAGGTTCTAAAGCCATTTTTACAAGTGTTTGTTTTGCTCGATCTGCTATTGTAGGGAGAACAACTCACTCCTCCTTTCGATGTTCACTTCCCTTTTCGACACGTTCATCAGTGGTTCACTTACGTTCGCCTTTCTGATCCACACCTTCCAGCTCTTACGCTGATTTTTCCTTAACGCTTATGACCCTATCTCTTAAATAGAGCCACTTAAGGTGGTTTGAAACCTGCTCCTGAAAACCGATTTCGAAGGACCTTCCTTCATCTTCAATAACCTCAGTTATGGATTAGAAAATAGATAAAAGTATAACTAAGAAGAGGGAAACAGGGTAAACTCGAGTATTTTAGTAATAATAAGAGGTTACCCATGAAGAAAGATATTACAGAACTGTACTGTTGCGTCGAGGATTTTTGTCGTGCGGTAGATGATAATTTTGCAAATAGGTTCTTATCAAACGGCAAAAAACCAACCAGAGTACCAGAAATAGCGCACTCAGAAATTCTAACCATAATCCTATTATACCATAAATCACCATGTAAAAACTTCAAGGCTTTTTATCTTTGTTATCTTCAGTTATTCTATAGATCAGAGTTTTCAAAGCTGCCTTCATATCACAGATTTATTGCCTTAAAGCCGCGAGTTTTGTGGTATTTAGCATTACTTTTGCAATGGTTTTGTGAACAAGCAAAAATGACCGGGATTTCCTACATAGATTCTACTTCAATAGCAGTATGCCATCGAAAAAGAATCTCAAGAAATAAGGTTTTCAAAGGATTAGCAGAGTTAGGAAAGAATACTTACGGCTGGTTTTTTGGTTTTAAATTACATGTAGTAATCAATGAAATAGGTGAAATTCAAGGTGTTACGCTAACCAGAGGTAACGTCGATGACAGAAAACCTGTACCAACTCTAACCAAAAAACTAACTGGACTTTTGTTTGGAGATAAGGGCTATATAAAGAAAGAGCTCTTTGAGAAACTATTCGATAGAGGTCTAAAACTCGTCACTAAAGTGAAAAAAGGTATGAAAAATGCACTGATTTCGCTGAAAGAGAAGATTTTACTAGGGAAAAGATCGATTGTTGAAACGGTTTTTGGCTGCCTAAAAAACAAATTTGAACTTGAGCACACTCGGCATAGATCCACAGTAAATTTCTTGGTACATATTTTTTCTACCCTCATTTCTTATTCAATGCAATCGAAAAAGCCCTGTATTTCTCAGCTTTACTTCGTTGGTTAATCCATAACTGGGGTTTCAATAAAGCTTCTCACAAACATTACCCTGTTTGTTGCTGCAGCACACAATCATATTTAGGATCTAGAAATTTCGAAATAGCCATAGTAAAAATGCTTAGAAAAGATTAATAATTATACACACAACTATTCAATCATATTTTTGAAGATAGCTAGTTTCTGTATTTATTTTAAATTGAAGAAAGCTCAAATGAAAGATCGTGTTTTTCACAGAATGCAGTCTGGTTACAATCTAAGTTGCTTTAGCTATAAATTCAAGTTTTATCAATGTCTTGTGTTGTTACCCAAATAATGGTTGTGCAAGCGCTTGAATTTTTGATCAAAAAGGAACAAGTTTAGTAAAAAATAATGATATTATTAGTGGAACATAAAATAGTCCCACTGCAGTACTGATTAGAAGTAACAGAGTAGCTTTATCTGGTTGATAATTCAAAATATTAGCAAGTATTATACTGGACCCAGAAACTGGAATAATAGCCAGCAACATCAGTGCTTTATATATGCTCTCATCGTATACACCTATAACATGCTTGTCTAAAAGGACAATTCCTAAAACAAACAGTGGCCAGAATACGTACTTTGCTGTAATAGTGATCAAAGCAAGCTTCCAATCTATTTTAAAGCTTGCAATATTCGCAATGCTCACTCCAAGTAGCACCATTCCTAATGTGACAAACGTACTTCTAATATTCATCATAACATCTGTTAAAAAAGTGGGTATTTGTATATCGTATATACTTAAAAAGAAGCCCAGAACCATCGCATAAAGCGAAGGAAGTTTGAAGAACTTTAATATGCATTCTTTTGCGGTATAAATACCATTTGCAGCTATGTAAAATCCTAAGCTATTTTCAAACAACGTCATTCCTATATAACAAACAACATATACAGATACTGAATCTTCATCAAATAAAGCCATGGCAATCGGCAGGCCAAAATAACCCATACTTGTGCTGCCCGAGCTAAATGCTAATATGTTTCTCGTGTTATCCTTAAATAAAAAAGAAGAAAGATAATACACTGATAAGGACATAGTGCTACCTATAAACCATATCAAAATCGGCAGAGAAATTACTTTTAAATTAACTTCTGTATGAGAGACTCCATATAAAATCACTATTGGATTAGCTATATAAAAGAGTATTTGAGATATAGTGTTTCTATCAATTTTAAGACATTTTCCTGCTAAATAACCAATAAATATCGTAATATAGATAGGTAATATTTTTAGGAAAAGAGTAAAGAACATACTAGCCTATTGTGATGTTTTTGATTGATAAAGTGATATTAGATCTTAGGATATTGTAAAAGTAAACAAAATTTATTTTCCAATTTATCCAGCTCATAGTTAATTAAATTAGTGCCAAAATTTGTTTTTACATAGGACTTAAGAATGACATTTTTATGATAAAATTATGTTAAGTTTCTATAAAGCTTCTTGCATATTTTTTAATAATGACATATTTACTAAAAATTAAACTGCTTGTAGTAATTTAGACGGACTGTTGAAAAAACACTCATCTTGCATGGTTCTCAGGAATTCTTGCCTTAATCATTAAAATTGTATCATTGCTTTCCCTAATTTTTTTAAATCCAACTTTTTCGTAAACACGGATTGCACGAACATTTGCTGTATCTGGGTCAACAAAAGCATTTTCAGAAACTTTAAAGACAAATTCGTTTAAAAATATATTCAAAGCTTGTGGACCAATGCCTTTGCCCACATAATCCAGCTCTCCGATATACCAGTCTATAGCAGCACAGCTTTCTGGAAGCTCAGAAGTATCGTAGCCCTGCTCAGGTGGAAAATCATGTTTGTTATAGTATTGAATATA
Source organism: Wolbachia endosymbiont of Oedothorax gibbosus (assembly GCF_936270435.1). NCBI lineage: Bacteria > Pseudomonadati > Pseudomonadota > Alphaproteobacteria > Rickettsiales > Anaplasmataceae > Wolbachia > Wolbachia endosymbiont of Oedothorax gibbosus. Next base: position 622,885 of record NZ_OW370567.1, on the reverse strand, counting down.
ACCAATATCAACCCCGTCACAATTAATAATGAATGCATGCATTGGTTTTTCAATAATTTGTGTCTTAAGTTTCAAACGTTTGAATCCTTTAACGTAGTTGCTATATTTTTTCTCAATTAACTCTGGTGTCCAATTTATATCCGCATCCCACCACTTCTTTACATGGGGTGTTTCTAGCCATTTTAATAACAGTGAAAAATGTTCTTCTTTCAACGCTTTAAATGTGATATTTTTATTCATTAATTGAAGATTTCAAATGTTATTACCCTTTCAATTCTATTCTAACAGTTGTTATGGCAATTGCACCTGTTTTAGGAAATTTTATCAATGGTGCTGTAGGATGGCATGGCAATTATGCAAGTGTTGCGGTAATTTGTTTGATCTCTTGAGTTTTACTGCTTTTTCTGTTACCGGAAACAAAAAAGGATCGCGATGCTTTCAGTTTGAAAAAGATGATGAAGGATGGCTTTGTTGCGTAACTATCAATAAGAAGGGATGAGTTTACAAGGCAAATTCAAAAATAGGCATACCTATATCAGTAAATTTGTTAAGTGAATAGCATTTTTTCACGATTTATCTCTGATTTGTTTTTCAAGCTAAACCCAAATATCAACTAAAGGACTAAAATGGGAACTGTACCTTAGTGACCTTGCTTTTCCAGGAAAGAATTCTTGAAATGATACTGGAATGTACAAAAAATCTAGCAAAGATGTGAAATGAGTGATTTGAAAAAAGTATATCAAGCTTCAAGTAGAGAAATCGCTGAAAACTATTTACTTGAGTTGGAAGAAAAATGGGGATCCTTTGGTTATGGCAGAATAATTGGAAAAATTTGTACAGTTATTTCAAGTATTCTGAAGAAGTTCTACTAATCCTATCAAGGGGCTACATAGACAGATCAGAAAATTTACTAAAACTAAGAGCAATTACTTATTGCAGAAAACAGAATTTAATGTAAAATAACTATCAATAGTTAATTTTTCTGTATCTCTTCTCATATAAAACCATTTATGGAGTAACAATGGTGCATATATTATAACTTACATTTCTAATTCGAAAATTTAATTTATGCAGTTGTTTCTAACAAGATTGGTCAATAAATTCTATTGTTTAAAGATGAGAAACAAAGTAATCATCATTTCCAGTATTGCTTTTATTCTACTGTTTTTTATCAGCAGTGCATTTTTAAAAAAAGATCAGGCGGTTCATAGTACTAGTAGCTTTTCAGTAAAAACTCAAGAATGTGTGCCGCAAAACCGCACTATATATTTAAATTTTTCTGGTACAGTAAATCCCCTACATAGAGTTAGCCTTATATCAAAAATAAGTGGTCAGATTATTGCTATTTATTTACCTGATGGTGAAAAGATAAAAAGAGATGATGTAGTGTTAAAGATAGAAGATTCTGACAGGATTGAGCAAGTTCAGAAAGCCAAAGCTTTATTAAAGCAGCGTGAAATTGAGTATGATTCCTCTCACACACTGAATAAAAAAGGCTATAGAGCACAAATACAAGTAGAGGCAGCTTTTACTGCGTTACAAAGTGCAAAAGCTGACCTAAAAAGGCTAGAATTGGATTTAGAAAACACTGCAGTTAAATCTCCTATAGATGGTTATATTGATAAAATCAATGTAACCGAAGGGGATTTTGTTAACGCTGGGCAAAAAATAGCTGATGTAGTTGATTTCGATCAAATTCTTGTGGTGTTATACGTTTCGGAAAATGAAGTAAATAAAATAGAGCTAGGCAGCACAGCTCAAATTAATTTGCTGGACGGAAAAGAATTGGCAGGTGAAGTAAGTTTTATTAGTAAAATTGCTGAACCTAAAACTGGGTCTTATAGGGTAGAGGTAAAGGTAACTAACAATAAAATGATATCTTTGCAGGGACTAACTGCCAACGTAAGGCTACCTTCAGGCGAAAGATTTGTATATAAAATTCCTTCTTCAGCCCTGAGCTTAAGTGACGAAGGTACTCTTGGAATAAAGATTGTTGATGACAATAATTATGTAATATTTACACCAGTAGAAATTGTTGATCATGAGAGCGATGGGGTTTGGATAGTAGCAAATAACGAAGATAGACCCGTAAAGTTAATAGTACTGGGCCACCTATTTGTTAAGCCTGGTGATAAGGTTTAGGTTTTTTCACAGGTTTTCGCTTAATTCTTTACTACTCCTTTTGAAAAAACATTTTTATTATAAAAAAATGCCTTTTCTTTCTCTCCACTTTTTCTAGCTATTTCACCTAGAGGATATTGTTTATTCTAATAATCAAGAGAATTGGATTTATATAGAAATACCAAGTATAATTAAAGAGGAATTATTCAATACAGTACAAGAATAGCTGGTTGAAAATAAAAAAAGAGCAAGAATGCAACGAAATGAAAGAAGATACCTATTACAAGGACTTAGAGCCTAGAATTATAAAAAACATAGTACTATCAAACACAATAGGTATGCATAAAGTCAGCAACGCTTTGGCTGCAATATCAGTTGCAGTAAAGCTCGGGATTAGCGATGCAGAGATTAAAAAAGGCCTTTTGGAATTCAAAGGAGTAGCAAGAAGATTCTCTTTGATTGCCAATATTAAAGGTGTTAAGTTAATTGAGGATTATGCCCATCATCCAAATGAAATATATGCAACTTTAACGGCTGCACGTTCGATCACTAAGGAAAAGGTAATAGGAATTATCGAACCACTTCGTTTTGCTCGCATTCGTAATTTTTTTTGTGAATTCATAAGGATCTTTATGATGTTTGACTATGTAATCTTTACTCCTATTCATCCCCCAGAAGACAAGCCCATTCCTGGTTGTGGGATTAATGATATACAAAAAGCTTTAATCAGTAATGGATTTAATAACACAAAAATTATGAATGATGCTTTGCTCATTTCACATTTTATTAGTGATTCAACAAGTCCAGGTGATATAGTATTATTTATTGGTGCTGGTAGTAATATAGCTAAATTAGCAAAGGAAACTGCAGCACTTATTGCGGAAGTTAAGGTTTAATACAATGAATAAGATAATCAACAACGTATTTGCAAGAGAAATTTTAGATAGCAGGGGTTACCCCACTGTTGAGGTGGAAATTGAACTCTGTGATGGAGCAATAGGTAGGGCCTCTGTACCTTCTGGAGCTTCAACTGGTAAATTAGAAGCCTTGGAACTCAGAGACCAAGATGAGAAAAGGTATTGTGGTAAAGGAGTGCTGAAAGCTGTTCAAGCTGTAAATGGAGTGATAGCAAATGAAATCATTGGCATGGATGCAACAAACCAAAGTGCAATTGATAAAGCATTAATTGAACTAGATGGAACAAAAAATAAATCTAAACTTGGAGCAAATGCAACTTTGGGTGTGTCTCTTGCGGTTGCAAAAGCTGCTGCGAACAGTTTCAAAATGCCGCTATATAGATATTTGGGAGGAGAGCAGATGAGTGTTATGCCGGTTCCACTCATTAACGTAATTAATGGTGGAGTACATGCAGACAATAAGCTCGATTTCCAAGAATTCATGATTCTTCCAGTCGGTGCTGAGACTTTCAGTGAAGCAATCAGAATATCTGCGGAGGTGTTCCACAACTTACGTAGCATTCTTAAGAAAAAGGGTTATAGCACAAACGTAGGAGATGAAGGCGGTTTTGCACCAAATATTGAAAGTACTGAAGAAGCACTTGACTTGATCATATACGCTATAGAATCTGCCGGTTATTCAACAAAATGTGATTTTGCACTAGGCCTTGATGTTGCTTCATCTACTTTTTATGAAGATGGAATTTACAAATTTGAAAACAAAGAACTTACTTCGGAGAAATTGGCTGAATACTATTGTAACCTTGTGGAAAAATATCCAATAATTTCTATAGAAGATGCAATGAGTGAAGATGACTATGAAGGTTGGAAATTGCTTACTGCAAAATTGGGGAGTAAAATTCAATTGGTTGGGGATGATTTGTTTGTTACAAATTGTGAACTGATATGTAAAGGAATAGAGGAAAAAATGGCAAATGCTGTACTGATCAAGCCAAATCAAATAGGGACGTTAACAGAAACTTTTGCTGCAATTGAAATGGCAAAATCAAATGGCTACAAAGCTGTGATTTCTCACCGCTCAGGTGAAACAGAAGACACAACAATATCTCATATAGCAGTTGCATCAAATTGCGGGCAAATAAAAACCGGATCGCTATCGCGTTCTGATAGACTCGCAAAGTATAACGAGCTAATCAGAATAGAAAGCGCATTAGGAAAGGATGCTAAATATTATCGTGGGTTAGCATGGGTTTTATAGACGAAGTAAAATTGTGTTTAAAAGCCGGTGACGGTGGTGACGGCTGTGCAAGTTTTCGTCGAGAAAAGTTCGTTGAATTTGGTGGTCCAAATGGTGGTAATGGAGGAAAGGGTGGAAACATAGTTTTCATCAGCGACGCTAATCTCAACACTTTGCTTCATTTTCGTTATAGAAGACACATTAAAGCAGATAGTGGGAAAAACGGTGCAGGCAGGGATAGATCTGGCACAGCAGGAAAAGACGTTATACTTAGAGTTCCAGTCGGTGCACAAATAATTGATGAAGAAAGTGAAGAGGTAATAGTCGATCTTGACAAGCCTGATATGGAATTTCAAGTAGCACAGGGTGGAAAAGGTGGACTTGGAAATACTAATTTTAAATCTTCTACTAATAAGGCACCAAGACATTTTACTTATGGTCAGCCTGGCGAAGAAAAACATGTATTATTAAAACTAAAAGTTTTATCAGATGTTGGAATTATTGGCATGCCAAATGCAGGTAAATCAAAATTTTTGACTCGCTGCTCAAATTCCGATACAAAAGTAGGCGATTATCCATTTACCACCGTAAGACCCCACTTAGGTGTGACAAAAGTGGATGATAGCGAAGTTGTAATAGCAGATATTCCTGGAATAATTACTGATGCTCACCTTGGAGTTGGGCTCGGGCATAAATTTTTAAAGCACATAGAAAGGTGTAAAATTTTACTTCATTTAATTGATGTAACTCATGATGACGTTGTTTCGGCTTATAGTTGTATCCATAATGAATTGGAACTTTACAATGGTGATCTTGTTGAAAAAGAAGAGATTGTAGTATTAAACAAATGCGACTTGCTGAGAGAAGCAGAAATTCTAGAAAAGAAGAATCACCTAGCTAATTATCTTAATAAAGAAGTCCTGTGCTTATCAATTAATGATGATTTACATCCCATTTTAAGATTGTTAAGTGAAAAATTGAAAAAGAGTAATCCTAAGGAAATTGATGTATATGATCCTTTTAAGCTATAATTTTGTGTGATTCATAGAGGTTATTACAATAAAAATATAAGATAAAATAAAGACTTGGACTTGTATAGACCTTATTACAATCATAATAAATAAACCTATCAATAAAAATTGTAAATAAATGGATTCCAAAGTTAATCTACGTCTGAATTGGATAAAGTTATATAAAGAATTAGGCCATGCAGAAAAAACACATTTTTCTAAAAATTACATTTGTACAGAAAAAGTAATGCAAAAATCTATTGGTTTTTTATCTAAGGCATTTTTTACTGTAGATTAATCATTTGATTATAGTATCATTTTAATTAAGCTTATGCTTGGGATATTTATGAAGAATATTTTATATTTTGTATTATTAGTTGTTGTATTTGGATCACTCAGCCTATTTGCTGTAGAGCAATTTGAAGAAAAGAAAATCGAATCAGTTCATGAAAACGAAAATGTAGGTGTAAGGAAGCAAGATAGCACAAATCAAAAAGATGAGTTCAAAAGCAACGTCGATGCTAAACAAACACAAGAAGCTGAGAGCAAAAGAGTAACCGATAAAGAGAAGCTGGAACACAACAAGAACAAAGCTTCCGTGGTTGAAAAAACTATAAATGAAGGTGAAAGGATTGATAAAGGTTTGCCAAATGACCCGCTAGAAGAAAGCACAGACAAATTCGTCCAAAATTCACCAAATGTGGCCAATAAAGAAGTGAATAAAGATTTGAAACCAGAGCCTTTGCCTTTAAGTGCTGATTTAAATGAGAATACAACTGACCCGCAAAAAAATCTACAAATTGATCAGAAGATTGATATAAAAGATAATGAACTTTCAAAAAGTGATGCGAGTCAATTATTAGAAGAAAGAAAAGAGGAAGTAGGGAGTCAGTCTGAAGAAAAAAAAGTGAAAGAAACAAACAATAATTCTAAGGACCACAATAGAGTAAAACCTATAACTAAAAAAGATGAAGAAGAGCAAAGTGAAAAGAAAAATTTACAAAAATGGACAAAGCTAAACAGAGAACCAATAAAAGAATGGGGTCATAAAGATATACAAAGCAAGTCAATATATAAGCGGCAGTATGACAGTCTTAATGAGCATCTTCCTACAACTGTATTTATTGATGATTACAGTAAGCAATTTTTTTACTGTATTAAGAAAAATAACTTAACTTGCTTAAGAGGAATAATAAGTAAGCTAGAAAAAATTGGATTCACAACTCAAGAGATACTAAGGTTTAGAAATAAATTGGGTGATACTCCTCTCATTTATTCAGTTAAACAAGGTGAGGTAGACATAGTGCGCTTTCTCTTATTACAAGGCGCTGATCTTAGAGTAGTTAATAATAATTTTCAATCCCCAATTGATATAGCAATCGAAAAAAAGCAGATCAATATAATAAATGCGATTGCCGAAATGATGCCACATCTTTTGGAGGATAGAAAAATAGACAATAAAGAAAGCTCAGCAATGTACGATTGGGCTGTGAAAACGAAAGAAATACAGTGCGATAAGCAAGATGATTAGATTTTTGATATTAATTTTAGTTGGTCATTTATGTTATGGAAACGAAATAAATGATAAAAAAAATCAGATTAGTGATTTTTTAAATGCTCTGCGTGATGCAAAATACGTATCTTACAGTAAAAAAGACTTTGCTGAATTTTTGGTGCAGTGCCACAAAGAGGGCGTGCCAGAAGATTTTAAGAAAGGTTTTGGTTCTAACTTAAATGGAGCTAATTTTAACCAACTGTACCTAAGTAAATCTGTTTTTGATGGAGTAAGTCTGATTGGTGCTGATTTTTCTAACACCGATTTATCCTACGTGTCTTTCATTGATGTTGATTTACGTGGTGCTAATTTCTCCAATGCTAATTTACATGGCATTAAAATAAAAGGTACAAATTTGAGTTTTACAAAATTTGTTTCTGCAAACTTAACAGATATCGTATTTGATCAGTCTAATGTTAGTTATGCTGATTTTATCAGTTCCGATCTCAAAAAAGTAAGTATGCACAACGTAATTGTTTTGCATACTAATTTCTCGAATGTGAAAATGAATCTCTCCAACTTATCAAACTCGAATGTTAGCTACGTAAATTTTAATGATAGTGAAATAAACGATACTGTTATGCAGAAAAATAACCTTGATAATGCAAGTTTCTTTGGAGTGGATGCATATAAATTAAAGATACAATTTTCTTCATTAAAAAATGCTAACATATATGGTGCAGAGTTAAAAGAATCAGACTTTACAGGTAGCAATCTTTCCGATGCCTGCCTTAATTCTTCTATCATAATCAACAGTAACTTCGACGAAACTAATTTAAGCAACACACAAATTTCCTATGTGAATGACGATAATTCAAGTTTTGTTCAATCTATACTAAATGGTTCCAAGATAAAACATGCATATGTTTCTGAAGCAAATCTTCAGGATGCTGATTTATCCAATATTGATTTTAGTTTTAGTGAACTGTATCAAGTTAATGTCTCTAATGCTGACATTCGTCACGGAAAGTTTCATAATACTAAAGTTGCGAATTCTAACATGAATGGCTCATTTTTTGACCATTCACTATTCACCTCTGCGAAGATAGAAGATTCAGACCTTTCTACAACTTCAATGTATAAGATAAAAATCCAAGACTCTCAAGTTTATAACAGTACGCTTTCTCACCATAATATTGATTCCAGTGAAATAGAAAATTCAACATTCTTTAATTTATTAGCTGATAATTCAAGCTGGTCCAATTTAAAAGTAACTAATTCAAATTTTGTTGAAAGCGACTTCAGATCTTCTTTGCTTCACGCTAATGCCTTTAGGAAAACTAGCTTTTTTCTTAGCAATTTGAGCAATTCAACAATTAGTGATATGTCTTTTCACTCTTCAAGCATATATAAAAGTTCAGTTGCTGATGCTCATTTAACAGATTGCAAGTTTGATAATTCGATTTTGATTGACAATCAAGGGCAGAAAAAACTTGCAGGGTTAGAAAATGCTATAACTTCAATTGGAGATTTGCAAGAGAAAATATCACAGGGTGAAAAATTTAATGTAAATTATTCTTACTTTGAATTTAAGGATATGAATTTAGAAAATGCCGATTTTTCTAATTCAACATTGAGTAGAGCAAAGTTTGTAAACGTTAATTTGAATAAGGCAAATCTTGAAAAAACCGATTTGCGCTATACTGTCTTTGATAATTCTTCTCTTATTGGCACCAATTTATCAAATTCTAATTTAGAAGGTTCTAGTTTTTTAAACTCTGATCCAAAAAGCGCCATATTAAAAAATGCAAAGAAAAATGACCGTAAAAAGTGAGGGCATATTATTGATTCTATCCTCTCCTTCTGGAGCCGGAAAAACTACTATATCAGAAAAATTACTTGAGCAATCAACTAATTTAGTTAGGTCTATTTCTATGACTACGCGCAAGCCTCGCTCCGGCGAAATAAATGGAAAAGACTATTTTTTCGTTACCGAAGAAAAATTTCACGAGTTATGCGAAGCTGGTCAGATGCTTGAATACGCCAAAGTTTTTGAGAATTTTTATGGTATACCAAGAGATTTTATAGAGCAAAACCTGAGCAGTGGAATAAGCGTTTTACTAAGCATAGACTGGCAAGGAGCATTTCACTTATTCAAGCTCATGAGAAAAAAAGTTGTAAGTGTTTTTATACTTCCCCCTTCAATGGAAGAGCTTAGGTTGCGTTTGCAAAAGCGTAATAGTGATGATGCAAGCGAAATAGAGCGCAGATTAGCCGAAGCTCAAAAAGAGATAAGCAAACGTGATAAATATGATTATGTAATAATCAATGATGATATTGATAAAAGTGTAGAAGAGATAAGCTCCATACTAAATAAAGAAAGACTTAAAAAACTAAAAGAAAAACCAAGTCTGGAAGACTGATAAAAACATCAATTTGGATATTTGCAGCTATAGTTTCTTATCCTATTTTAGCCAGTAGCACGTTTTGCAGTTTTAGCTATATTTATTATTTTTTAAGACAAAATGGTTAAAATAGTAGATAACTGTTCAAGTGAGGTTTAACTATGACGGCAAACTTTCTTACAGAAGTTAATTTTCTGCCTTCTTACCTGCCTTTCTATCTGTATTTCAACTACATATAGCTAAAAGTAACTTAGGTTTACCGAAATATGTTTATGGTTAATTATAGGCGATATCTTAAGTTGTCATTCCAGCGCGTGACGCTGGAATCCAGATTTTTTAGACTGGATCCTATCATAGGATGACAGAAGCGGGCTTTGTTAGCTATATACAACGTTTGACTTAATTAAAAAAATTGAATCTTAGCTGACAACTTAAATAGCTTTTAATATTGAGGTTTTGGTATGAGTATAGATCTAAGTGCACTAGCTACTAATGCAAAAAAATTAGATGAATACATAGATAAAAATGAAAAGCGAGAGTGGGAGAGAAAAGAAAAAGACGAGCAATTGTATGGCACTATAGAGAGAAAGGTAAAAAAAGAAAAACACAAGCATGAAAAACCAAGAGGTCAAGATGGAGCCCTCAAGAAGTGCAAAAGGTTATTTGAGGAAGGTGCTAGCTCTGAAGTATTAACTAAATTAGAAGAATCACTTAGAGAACAAGAAAAATATTATAGGTATTATGTCCAATGCTTTCTTCCGGTATTGAATAGAAAAATATCGAAAGAACTAGACCCTATAAAAAAAGAGGAAATAGGACAAGTAATTTCTGAAATTACTTATAATAGCAGATATTGTAACAAAAATGATCGTAGGGACAGTGAAACAGAGAGTGGCTACGGTAGCGATATTGAAGATGATCATAAAGTAGAAATAAGCAACGAAATAACAAATAGCAATGCTCTATTACTAAAAGCGATCAAAAATGGAAATAACAGGAAATTTGAAAAATATCTAAAAAATTGTACGGATATTAATAGTGTGAAAGGTGAAAAAGACAACAATATTTTACACCTTATCGTGTCGTTGGAAAAGAAACAGAAATGCAAGTTTCTGGATATCCTAATAAAAACGTTCACCAAGGAAGATTTAGCACAACTCATTAATAGTGAAAATCAGGACGCTCTTCAGGTGGCACTAATTAACAAGATAACAAAAGAAAAACATGTGTCTCATACAATTCGAAGTAACGATAACACACTTAAGTTTTTCGTGAAATTGTTAAGGCATGGAGCTAGTCCAGGTCAGTTAGAATTACCTGAGGAAAGCTTAAAAAAATTACCTAAAGAGCAAAATGAATACTATCTTAAATTCCTAAAAAAGTTAGTAAAATTATCAAAGAAGTCTGAGTTAAACCAAGAGACAAAAAACTCGGTAATAACTAAAGTTGCAGATATTGTCTACGATGGCTATCCATTACATAAAACAGTTTCGAATAGAGATAAAGACAAAAATAAATTTAGTGAGCTATTACAAAGTGGTTATGATATCACTACTAAAGATGCAGATGGTAATACGGTCTTACACTGTGCTGTAGAATTAGATGGGAGAGCAAAGTATGACTTTACTAAGCTTATACTAGAAAAAAACAAAAAACTGGTAAATACTCCAAACAAAGAACAGCAAACACCTCTTCATCAGTTGCTTCAGCATATAAAAGAAAAAAATGAGGATCGATCATGTACAGATAGAAAATTTGAAAAAACAAATAGGTATAAAGCCTTAGAGTTATTTCTACAAAATGGTGCAGATATTACTGTGCAAGATAAAGATGGAAAAAATGCTCTTCACTATATTGCTTCATTCAAAGGAGAACAAAAAGTTACATGTTTAGAGTTGATTTTAAATTCGGTGGAAAAAGAGAAATTTAGTAAAGCTGCAAACGCCACTAACGAAAAAGAACGCACACCACTACAAGTAGCGCTAATTACTAAGACGACAAAAAATAAACATAATTTGGTCAATCCTAAGAGCCGTGATAACACGATCAAGTTCTGTGTAAAATTATTGCAGAATGGTGTTGACCCAAAGCAGTTAATACTACCCGAAAGATTATGGAGCAAAGAGTATTATAAAACTATAAAAGGAATAGAGAAATCAATGGGTAGAGCGCTTATTCCAGATGATATGAGAACTGAACTGAAGTGCAATTTTGGCAAGAAGTTAAAAGCACGCGATATTGTGAAGTATGTCAATAATGTTGTTTGTAAAGTAGTGACAACGCTTGTATTTACTGCTTTAGCCTGTGCGGTAATATTCAGCGCTTCTCAAGGAAGTATTACAATTGCAACTGCCTCATCTATTATAGCAGTTATTGGAGTTTGTTATCTTATTTACTTGAATTTAGAAAATATTTATGAAGGATTTGGAAAAATTAAAGGAAAGTTTACTGAAGAAAAGCAACTTACACTTCAAGATAACGCACCAAAAAATGATACACAATGCAATAACTCTGTTAAGGATATAGAAAATAAGTCCAACGATTTAGAAGAGCAAGAGGTGCAAAAATCATCAAGTCAATCAGAATATACAGAAAATCCAGCTACTAAAATGAGCGATATATCAATACTACGCCAATTTATAAATAAGCTAGTAGGGAACGTTCTATAGCTAGCTACAATTTGATATGCCGTCATTCTGCTACTCGTTAGCGCCGCGGTATAGCACATTTTGCACCTGTTCACTTAGCTATATACCAATATTTATCCTTTCTTAAAACTAAACATTTAAAATAGTAGATAATCGTTGAAGTGAGGTTTAACTATGATACTAGCAGAAACGCTCTTCTGCCTGTATTTCGATTACATATACAACATTTTAAAATTTAAATCTAACTTTTTAGTTGTTAGTTCTCAATCTCAAATTGTTAACACCTACAACTACAAGGATACACAAATAGTTAATTTTTAGCGAGGCTTTGGTATGACAAAAAATGAAAATGAATTATTATGCGACAGTGAACTGCTCACTGCTATAATAGCAAAGGTAACAAAAAGAAAGCACAAACACCTAAACCCAGAAGTTGGGAAAGACAGGACTCTCACAAAATGCAAGAGGTTGTTCAAAAAAGGGGCTAGTCCTGAGGTATTAACTGAGGTATTAATTAAATTAAAACAATCGCCAGAATATTATGAGTATTATATCCAACACTTTCTTCCAGCGTTGAATAAGGGACTAGACCAAGCAAAAAAAAAGGAAATAGAACAAGTAATTTCAGGAATTATTAGCCAGAGCAGCAATCCTGATAACATTGCTCAAAGTCGTAGAGGGAGTATAGAGAGTGAAGACAGTGGAGTCGAAAGCGGCAACAGTAGCGAAACTGAAGATGATCATAACGCTAGTAAGAAGCATTCAATCAGTAGTGCTAACACAATAAGTGAAGGGCAAGGAGTAGAGAAAGACAACGGGATGACGATTTACAATGGAGACAGTGGAATCGAAAGCGGCAACAGTAGCGAAGCTGAAGATGATCCTGCTGATGAGAAATTGGATGCACCAATCTCCCGCACGGCAAATGAAGACCAAGAAGTGGAGAAAACCGACGGGATAACGAACAGCAATACTGATAAGATATTCAGAGCAATTGAAAGTGGAAATCAAGGGGAATTTAAAGAGTATCTGGAAGGTTGCACGGATATTAGCAGTGTAAAAGATAAAGAAGGAAATAATATTTTGCACCTAATAATAAAATCAAAGAGAAAACAAAAGTTTAATTTTTTAAATACAGTACTAGGTGTAAGTGAGAAGGAAGAACTTAAAGCACAACTTGAAAAAGCTGTAAATGATAAAAATGGCGACGGTCAAACACCACTGCAAGCATTGTTACTTAGTAAAGTAACAAAAGAAAAACATAGTTTTAAACTTACACCTAGAAAACTTATACCACACTACGACAATACAAGAGTATCTGCTATACAATTGCTCAAATTAGGAGCAAATATTGATGATTTGCAGTTGTCTGAAGAAAAATTACAAGGCTTAAAAGAAGAGCAAAAGACATACTACCGTAATTTCTTAGAAGAGTTAGCAGAGCAAGGAAAGAAATCTAAATTAAAGCCAGAAATAAAAACCAATACAGAAACAAAAACCAAAGAAAGTATAGAGTATACCATAAATACTCCAGATAGTAATGATAATTATCAATTACATTCAGCAATTGAAAATAATGATAAAAAACTTTTTGAGGAATTACTACAGAAAGGGGCAGATATTAGCCTGAAAGACACAAATGGCAACAATGCTTTACATCATATTGCTTTACTGAAAGGAGAGCAAAAAGTTGCATATTTGAAGTTGATTTTGAATTTAGTAGAAAAAGGAGTGATACCTCAAGATCAATTGAGAAAAGCTATGAATGCTACCAACCAGAAAGAAAACACGCCTCTACGAGTGGCGCTAAAAACAAAAGCGAGGAAAGGAGGAACTAAATATCTAAAGAAAGGAAAAATTTTTGATCCAACAGTTAGTTATAGCAATACAACGAAGTTTTGTGCAATGCTGCTAGAAATGGGCGCTGATCCCCGTTCTCTGGAGTTGGAAGGTGAAGAATTTGATACTAGAAAGTATTATCTAACTTTATGTGGTTTAAAAGATTATCCGAAGACTCCGCATAAAGCACAAGAAAAAGCTAGAGAATTGAAAGAGGAACTTGAGAAAGAATACCACTGTAAAACTCCTTTAAAAAAATGTCAGTCTGGTGTTAAAAGAACAGGTTCTTCTATAGGGAAGGCAGCATCTACGATAATCCATAAAGGGCCAGCATTAGCAATAATGTTTGCTGTTATTGGAATAGCAACTGCTGCTGCCTTTAATGGGGCAATGGCACCTGTAGCGGCCATTTGTATCATAGTTGCTGCTATATCTGCATATTTTATTTTCACTTCACGGAGTCGTATTAAGGAATTTCTTAAAAAATCAAGTAATGAAACAAAGGACCATGTTGACAATAAACAACAGAGAAAACGTGCAAGAAGACCAAAAAGTGCAATGAAAGATACATCAACAAAATCTCCCGCAGATGTGTTAACAATATAACTAGTAAACCCTCTTCTCTGGAGCGATGAAGTCAATTTCATCGCTCAGAGTTTTTTCAGCCACTTTTTTATAATCAATTTTTACATTGATCTGCCCTTTCTTTTCTTCAAGCCACGCTATAGTGTGCTTCATCCAGTTTTTGTCATCACGTTCAGGAAAGTCTTCACGAGCATGGGCACCTCTGCTCTCCTTTCGATTGGCTGCGCATTCCATGGTAATAACCGCTTGTGGGATCATGTTAGCAAGTTCCAATGCTTCAACTAAATCACTGTTCCACATCATACTGCGATCCTCAAGTGAAATATCAGGCATCATTTTTGCTACCTTTTTTATAGCTTTTTTACCTTCTTCTAAAACTTCAGCAACACGGAACACTGATGCGTACTTTTGCATAGTGTTCTGCATTTCGCTGCGTATTTTTGCCACCCTAAACTTTCCAGAAGCAAATCGCATTTTATTAAACCTATCTATTATCCAATCTGTACAGTCTGAGTGTAATTTTTTATGTGGTGTATTGGGCTTTAATTTCTCTTTTGCTCTGAGCGCTGCAGCTCTACCAAAAACCACAAGATCAAGAAGCGAGTTAGAACCAAGTCGATTTGCACCGTGCACAGAGACACACGCAGCTTCTCCAATTGCAAATAGTCCATCTACCACTTCTTCCTTACCTTGCTTCAGCGTGATCACTTCTCCATGATAATTGGTTGGAATGCCACCCATGTTATAGTGAACAGTCGGAATGACCGGTATTGGATCTTTAGTGACATCAACTCCAGCAAAAGTTCTTGCGGTTTCGCTGATGCCCGGCAATCTGAGTTTTATTACTTCCGGATCAAGATGCGCTATAGTTAAATACATATGATCTTTTTTCGGTCCAACTCCCCTTCCCTCTCTAATTTCAATTGTTATTGCACGACTTACCACATCACGGGAAGCTAAATCTTTTGCTTTTGGTGCGTAACGTTCCATAAACTTTTCGCCCTGAGAATTAACGAGGTACCCCCCTTCTCCACGGCACCCTTCTGTCATCAAGCACCCTGAGCCATATATTCCTGTTGGATGAAATTGTACAAATTCCATATCTTCAAGTGGTAACCCAGCTCTCACCACCATGCCATTACCATCACCTGTGCAGGTATGCGCACTTGTTGCAGAGAAATAAACACGTCCATATCCACCTGTTGCTAGCACCACCGAATGTGCGCGAAATTTATGTAATGTACCGTCGCATAGCGACCAAGCAAGAACTCCGCAGCATGTTTCGCTATCCATAATTAAATCAATCACAAAGTATTCAACAAAAAATTCAGCGTTGAATTTAAGACACTGCTGATATAGAGTGTGAAGGATTGCGTGCCCAGTTTTATCTGCCGCTGCACAAGTGCGTTGAGCTGATTTTCCTTTACCAAAGTTAGTTGTCATTCCACCAAAAGAGCGCTGGTATATTTTGCCATCTTCTGTACGAGAAAAAGGTACGCCAAAATTTTCAAGTTCAATAACAGCTTTAGCAGCGTTTTTACACATATATTCTATTGCATCTTGATCACCAAGCCAGTCTGAACCTTTTATTGTGTCATATGCATGCCAGCGCCAATCGTCTTCACCAATATTACCTAAAGCTGCACTAATTCCGCCTTGTGCTGCAACTGTATGACTTCGTGTAGGGAAAATTTTAGAAATGCAGGCAACTGAAAAATTAGTTGCAGCCATCCCAAGCGTTGCTCTGAGCCCTGCTCCACCTGCACCTACTACTACCACATCATACTCATGTTCTATGATCTCATACGCTGACTTATCCATATTTACTCATTTTATCATTACAGGCTTATGATATCATAGAAGTAGAAAAAATCTATACAAGTTTTCTGTAGCTATACCACCGCGAATCGTCATACCGCTGCGGCCTCAGCAGATCCTGCTAACAAGCAGCGAAATGACAGCAATCCTACGTCATACCGTCACGGTATCTCATCCGCTAACACGTAGCGGGATGACAGGCTAGCCTGTCATCCCAGTGCCCCTATGATGTCATCCCAGCGCCTCTATGATGTCATCCCAGTGCTTGACACTGGGATCCAGCTTTTTTGTAATTTTATTGAAAATGTTGTATAGTCGTTTGTTTACAATCAATTTTTCTGGATCCCAGTGTCAAGCACTGGGATGACACCCTACTTAGCCGTCATACCGCGATTCATTTGCGGTATCTCATCCGCTAACAAGAGATCCCGCTAACACGTATCGGGATGACGAGCTTATTGTCATGCCGCCGCGAACCGTCATACCGCGATTCATTCGCGGTATCTCTAGATCCCGCTGCGGGATGACGATTGTCGTTTAGCTATAAATATTTAAGAAATTTACCAAATAAAAAAAAAGGCAAAAGAAGCCCTGGTCATTGTCTATTTTCAGTATTGGCGTTTTTTAAGTCTTAAACACTGCAATTTAGCTGCTTTTAAGTGCAACTCACCTTAGTTTAAATGTTTAAGAAATTTACTAAGCAGAAAAAAAGGCAAAAGAAACCCCGTGGTAATTAGTGTTCACTTCCTAATCCTGCAAATTGGCGTACTATACTGTCTTAAACAGCGCGTTTCAGCTTATATAGCTAGCAATACTGTGAAGACATAAGGTGCACATAGTGCAAAAAATTAAAAATAAGACGCCAACTACGTTGTTTTCTTGCTGTTTAATCTGCACAGATAAAGATAACTGAATACCTTCAGTACCATGATAAGGGGGCTGGCGGAGTTTGTCAAGGAAGTTTTTCGCTTCTGCGGACTACCTGGGTTAATACTATATAGAAGGTCTGCTGCCAATAAAGCCTAAACTTACCAAATACATTTCTGTAGATTCAGATCTACTTGACTTTGGTTTAAAGTATTTTACTGTTTTAAACATTTTTTTCAGCTCGTTACAAAAATCTTTATCAGATTCTCCTTGGAAAATTTTTACTACAAACGTGCCACCATGGCTCAAGAAATGCTTTGCAAAATTGAGCGCTGCCTCACATAAAAGCATAATTCTGATATGATCCAACGATTTTAAACCACAAGATTCGGGCGCCATATCAGATAAAATTACATCAAATTTTTGATCCTTGAATTTTTCTCTTAAAATTTCAAGGTCATTGATAATATCGCATTGTATAAACTCTACTCCATTAATTGCGTTCATTGGTTTCATGTCAAGAGCAACTACATTTGCACCTTTCTGAGACGCGACTTGTGACCATCCACCAGGAGAAGCACCAAGATCAATAATTTTTTGCCCTTCTTGGAATAATTTAAATTTATTATCCATTTCTACCAGCTTATATGCTGAGCGTGACCTATAACCATCCTTGCTAGTTTTTCGCACATACTGATCATTCAAATGACGATGTAGCCACCTTGTTGAAGATAGTTTTCTGCCTCTAGCCGTCTTTACTCTAGTTTTTATTGCTAATACCCTACTTATTATTGATTATATCTTTGAGCTCTTTTTCAACTACTTCTTTTACCAGTGCATGTAGATATTTATTCAGCCATTCTGAAAGCTGAGGTTTTAAAAGAGATGTAACTAATTCTTCAACAGTAAGATTCGCTCTTTTTTGTTGTTTATGCTGCAATTCGTTTTGCATTTTTCCAAGCAACGCTTTGATCTCTTCCATATTCTCTTTTAAAATTAGATGATCGTTATTTTGCGCTTGTAAGCCGCTATTACTCGCTTTGTTATTACTCATTTGGATATTATCGTACAAATAAATATCTTTTTTTTCTTCTGAATTGTAGCTATGGCCATTAAATTGGTTATTGTTGCAAGCCATTTCCTCACTTTGGTCATCATTATCAATGTCCTCTTCTTTATCATTTTCTTTTTTGCCATCTTCTTCCATGTCTTCTGGATACTCTTCCTCAAGGTATAACACATCATCACTTTCATCCTTTATTTCTGCTTTTGCGTTTTTACCCGATATAGCTTTTTTTATATCTTCTAGAATATCTTTTACAGATTGATTGCCTTGTTCATCATGCATAGTGCTAATACCATTAAATTTAGAGGTTTATAATATTTATCATAAAAAGCAAGTTGTAAACACTAATCACATAATTGCTTTTTGCTTCAACTAAGTCTGAACGTGCTTTAAATAATGCATCTTCAGTGTCCAAAAGGTCAGATGTACTCTTTAAATTTAAGTTTACCTCTTGCTCAACTCCTTCCAATGCTAGAGATGCTGCTTTTTCCGCTTCTTGACTTGCTTTGATAATGGCCTTTGCTGTCAGCACATTATTCCAAGCATTTACAACTGCTTGTTCTATATTTTTTACCGCTTCATAATAATCGTAGGTAGATTTTTTTGCATCCATTTTAGCTCTACTGACACCAAAAGCATTAACTCCTCTTTTAAAGATTGGAACATCAAGAGTAAAAACTACATGAACATTTTCTAATAGTTTGTCTACCTTCATACCATCCTCCCCAAAATTTTTGCTTGCGCTTAGATTTAAAGAAGGAAGCCATTTGGAGCTTTCAGCGATCACTTCCATTCCGGCTGCTCTTTTTTGATAAACTGCTGCTTTTAGAGATAAATTATTGGTTTTTGCTAATTGTAAACATTCATTTAGCTCTGGAACAGAAGGTAGTTTATCATTAGCTTCAGAAAGGTCATCAGCATCTTCGCCAATCAAATGATAATAAGCAATATTTGCCAATTTTAATTTACCTTCAGCATCAACTCTTTCGGATATAGAAGACGAAAATTTTGCTTTTGCTAGCAAAACTTCAGCGTTAGTAACTTCTCCAAGGGAAAAACGTTTTTTCATAGCTGACAAATGCTCCAAAGAAACGCGTTCTTTATGTTCTCTGAGCTTTAATATTTCTGTCTTTTGTAAAACACTAACATATGCTTTCACAGCATTAAGTGCAAGCTCTTGTTTTAACTGTTGAAATCGCATTTTTTCTGCTTTGAGAAGATGACTTGATCGACTGAATGTGGCAAAGGTGCCACCGCCATCGATTAATTTCTGGCGCAATGTAAGGTTTTTTTCAGATGTATCAAGATTAAAGTTACTATCGAAATTGTATTGCAAATTAATGTCAGGTAAAAATCCAGCTAACCCAGAATACTTAAGCTGTTTTTCTGTGCTTTTATATTGGTAAAATTGAGACTTTATTTTTGAGCTATTTTTGATGGCTTTGCTTATAACTTCTCCCACATCGGTTGCATAGCAACTTATAGTACTAAAAATGATCGCAAGTGTGATAATCAATCGAAACATTCTACTTCCTATGCATATTGGCTGCGTAGCTCAATTACTAACATAAATTACTTTAATAATCAATAACTAATATTGTTGACACTATTGAGAAATTAAGTATATTATAGCTTACTATTGTTGGATCAAATAATGAAGACTTTTTTCTTAAAAGAGAAACAAATCAATAAAAAGTGGTTTGTCATAGATGCAGAAGGATTAGTGGTAGGGAGGCTCGCAGCATTTGTAGCAACACTATTACGTGGAAAGCATAAACCTGAGTATACACCTCATATGGATTGTGGTGATAATATAATTATTATCAATGCAGAAAAGGTGCATTTTACCGGTAAGAAGCTTAAAGATAAAATTTACTATAAGCATACAGGTTATTCTGGTGGTTTAAAAAAAACTACTCCAGATAATATTTTAAATGGCAAATTTCCTGAGCGTGTAATAAAAATGGCAGTGAAAAGGATGCTTGATGATGGCCCTATGGCACGTAGACGCTTTGAAAATTTGTATGTTTATTCTGGTTCAGAGCATAAACATCAAGGACAGCAACCTGAAAAGATAGATTTTGCCTCTTTGAATCGTAAAAATAAAAAGTAATGGAGTAAAAATGAAGAGTTCTACAATAAATAACAATGATTGGTCAGAAAAGACAATTAAGTCAGCAGTTGATTCGCTTGGTCGTTTATATGCTACAGGCCGAAGAAAAGAATCTGTAGCAAGAGTATGGATAAAGCCAGGAAGTGGAAAATTTAGTGTTAACAAAAAAGGCGATCTAATTTCTTATTTTAAAAGAGAGTCAGTGTGCCAAATAGTGAAAATGCCATTTGTAGCAACTTCTACGTTAGACAAATATGATGTATTTGCAACTGTAAAAGGTGGAGGGCTATCTGGTCAAGCAGGTGCTCTAGCCCATGGAATAAGCAGAGCTTTAAGTAGCATAAGCCAAGATTTGCATTCCATATTGCGTAATGGTGGGTTCTTAACTAGAGATTCACGTGTTGTTGAACGTAAGAAATATGGTCAACATAAAGCTCGGAAAAAGTGTCAATTTTCTAAGAGATAGTTATTTTATAAGGGTGTTTTTTTGTAAGTATTATACAAATATTTGCAAAAGTGTATGATATCCTCTATTTTTGTGATGAATTTAGTTGACTATCGGTGTCAACATAATATGCTATTTGTGTGATTTTTCAATATTAAGGTAATTTATGAGTAAAGAAGATATAATAAAACAATTAAAGGAAGATTGTTCTGGTCAGAATATAGATATAACGAAATCTGATTTGAGCAAGATTCATGATGCGTTTATTAAAATAATAAAGAATGAGCTGCATGGGAAAGGTGAAATACGTCTGCATGGGATAGGAACATTTTCTACTGCTATAAGTCAGGAGAAACAATGTCGTAACCCCCAAAATGGTGAGATCATGACTGTTCCTAAAAAGACAAGGGTAAAATTTAAAGCAAGCCAAACTCTTTTAAGTATTTTAAATGAGAAGGAAAAAGCAGCAGTTAGTTAGACATTGTCATTTTCATTGTTTTTACTACGCTGTGTAAGCCGTAAAATACAGCTTCGCTAATTAAATAGTGGCCTATGTTAAGAGCTGAGATGTGAGGTACTCTTGTCATCTTCTTAGCGTGTTTATAAGTTATGCCATGTCCTGCGTGGCATTCTATTCCTAATTTATTGATGTACTCTGCAGCATTAGTAATTAACTGTAACTTTTTCTCTGATGGATTATCACAGTAATCCCCTGTATGAATTTCTATTATGTCAGGCTTTATCTCTAGCTTCTCAAGATATTTTAGTTGATTAATATTTGGATCGATAAACAGTGAGACTTTTATGCCAGAGCTATGTATTTCCTCTATTATACTAGAAAGTTTGCTGTACATCTTAACGATATCCAGACCGCCTTCGGTTGTTAATTCTTCTCTTTTTTCTGGTACTATGTTAATTGAATAGGGCTTTATCTTTTTTGCTATTTCAAGCATCTCTTTTGTGGCTGCAATTTCAAGATTTAGCTCAGTGTTAATGCTTTTTTTTAGGTTAAATACATCTTCATCTCTAATATGCCTTCTATCTTCTCGTAAGTGTACGGTAATAAAGTCTGCTCCAGCATCAATTGCTATTTCTGCTGCTTTTAATGGATCTGGATAAGAAGTCCCACGCGCATTGCGAAGGGTTGCAACATGGTCAATGTTAACACCTAGTTTCATAATTTACCTCAAAAATTATTTATAATTATATATATTATTAGGTCTTTTGCATAGTTATTGTTTGATCCGAACATTATAGTCGAGAGATGGGGTTTCTTTTGCTTTTTTTTCTATTTTGTTATAGCTAACATGAACTGGGTAGATGCAAGCACTGGTATCCAGGAATTTTGATTATAAGTAAGCATACTGAGCTAAAGGTAGCTGTTTTATGCTAAAACAAACGTTTTTGATACAGAATCAGTACTGGAATCTAGAAAATTTAGTTAATATATATAGAAATCTTAGCTATAGTTTCAAAAGAAGTCTAATGTATTTTTGCTATATGATCATAGGTCTAACAGGTAGAATTGGAGTAGGAAAGAGCTTTGTAGCCAATTGCTTTAAAGAGTTTGGTGCTGCTGTGTTTGATGCTGATCATGTCGTGCACCAGCTTTATAGAGTGGACAAGAGCATAATAAGCTATGCAGAGAAAAATTTTCCTGGAGTGGTAGTAAATGGTGAAATAGGTAGAACAGTACTGTCTAAATATTTCTTAGCCTACGATGAAAATTGGAAACAATTTCAATCTTTGGTTCACTCTGCTGCGCTGCGTGAATTAGAATTTTTTATTGCTAAGGAAAAAAAGATCGATAGAAAGCTTTTAGTTTTAGATGTTCCACTTCTGCTGGAAACAAAACTTCATTTATATTGCGACCTTATTGTTTTTGTTCATGCAGATAGCGTTGTGCAAGCTCAAAGACTTAACGAACGCAACATAGATAAAGAAAAGCTAAATTTAATCTTCAATGTTCAGTTATCTATTGAGGAAAAAAGGAAGATGAGTGACTTTATTATCGATAACAGTGTAAGCAAAGAGTATGTTTTTTCTCAAGTAAAAAAAATAGTGGATTCATTAAACCTAAACACGTAGCTTTACGTCATACCGTCACTTGGCCGCTAACAACTTACTATTACCCATAAATCTATAAATGGTGAAAAAGCTGCTATTTTACTAATGCAACTTTCTATTATAAATAGATCTATGGTCTAAAAATGGAATATATGATGGAAAGAAATATAAATACCTCAACTGGCGAATGGGCAGAAAGTGAATTTGGAATTGTTAATTTTGGTGATATAAGATTAAGTAAGAGGCTTTTAA